>CAXSER010000067.1:0-10129 GCA_964236315.1 uncultured Acetobacteraceae bacterium
GGAGCCCGCCAGCCCGGCCGCGCCCGCGCCCGCCGCGGTCGCCACTCCGCCCGGGCGACTGCCCCGCCCGCTGCCCCGGCCGCTGCCCCGGCCGCTGATCGTCGACGTGCATGGCGGCCCGCAGGCGTCGGCGCTGCCCCTGTTCGCCTCGACGCGCGGCACCACCCGCGCCCTGCTCGACCAGGGCTGGGCGGTGATCGAGCCGAACTACCGCGGCAGCTTCGGCGGCGGCGAGGCCTTCGCCACCGCCAGCATCGGCGACCTCGGCGGCGGCGACTGGCGCGACGTGCTCTCCGCCGTCGACGCCGCCGCAGGGGCCACGCCGATCGACGGGCACCGCATCGGCATCATCGGCGGCTCGTACGGCGGCTACATGGCGATGTGGGCGGTGACGCAGACGCACCGCTTCGCCGCCGCGGTCGCCGTGGCCGGCGTGTCGGACTGGCTGTCGATCGAGGGCGAGGCGCCGCAGGCCGGCTCGGACCCGGTCAGCTTCGGCGGCTCGGTCTACGACAACCCTGAGCCCTACCTGCGCGCCTCGCCGATCACCCACATGCGCGGCGTCTCCACCCCGGTGCTGCTCGCCGTGGGCGACCGCGACGTCGAGTGCCCGCTGCCGCAGAGCCAGGAGTTCCACACCGCGCTGCAGGCGCTGGGCGTGCCCACCACGCTGGTCGTGTACAAGGACGAGGGCCACGCCCTGCGCCGCGAGGCCGACCGCGACGACCTGCGCCGCCGCACCCTCGCCTGGTTCCACCGCCACTTCGCCGACGCACCCTGATCACCGCACCACAGGGACCGATGCGCCAGGGCGGGACGGAGACCGTCCCCTTCCCGTGCCAGGGGCGCGCCCCTGGCGGAAGGCCCGACCTGGCCCGCCCCGCCGGTCATGCATCGGGGCCGCTGGCACGACCCGCCCTGAACGCGTCCGCCGAGTGGCGTCCCGGCAGGCGCGGCCCCTGGCCGAACAGCTTCTCGCGCAGGGTGCCGGGCGCGTAGCCCTGCCGGAACGCGCCGCGCCGCTGCAGCTCGGGCACCAGCAGGTCGACCACGTCGGCGAACGTCTCCGGCATCACCACGCTCGCCAGGTTGTAGCCGTCCACGCCGGTCTCCTCCATCCACCGCACGAGGAAGTCCGCGACGCTCGCCGCCGAGCCCACCGCCAGGGGCCCGACCCCGCCGATCGCCGCGTGCTCCGCCACCTCGCCCACGGTCCACTGCCGCGACGGGTCCGCGCGGGTGAAGTTCTCCATGGCCGCCCGGCCGGCGTCGTTCTCGACGTGGCGCACGAGCTGGCCAGGGTCGGCGTCCGAGTAGTCCACCCCGGTCCAGCCGGACAGCAGCACCAGCGCGCCCTCGGTGCTGACGTGGCGGCGGTACTCCGCCAGCTTCTCCTGCGCCTCCGCGTCGGTGCGGCCCACCACCACCGTCATCAGCGCGAACACCAGCAGGTCCTCGGCCCGCCGGCCCGCCGCCGCCACGCGGCGGCGCAGCTCCGCCACCCGGGGGGCGATCACCCGCGCCGAGGGGCCGGACATGAACACGCACTCCGCATGGCGCGCCGCGAATCCCAGCCCGGCCGGCGAGCTGCCCGCCTGGTAGAGCACCGGCGTGCGCTGCGGCGAGGGCTCGCACAGGTGGATGCCGTCGAGGCGGTAGTGCGCGCCGTGGTGGTGCACGGCGTGCACGCGCGCAGGATCGGCGTAGATCCCGCGCGCCCGGTCGGCCAGCACCGCGCCGTCCTCCCAGCTGCCCTCCCACAGCTTGTAGACGAGCTGCATGTACTCCTCGGCGATGTCGTAGCGCGCGTCGTGCGCCACCTGCTGCGGCCGGCCCATCGCCCGGGCCGCGCTGTCGAGGTAGCTGGTGACCACGTTCCAGCCGACGCGGCCGTCCGTCAGGTGGTCGAGCGTGGAGAGCCGGCGGGCCAGCAGGTACGGCGGCTCGTAGCTCAGCGAGGAGGTGATGCCGAAGCCCAGGTGCTCCGTCACCGCGGCCATCGCCGGCACCAGCAGCATCGGGTCGCCCAGCGGCACCTGGGCGCCGCGTCGCAGCGCCGCGTCCGGGCCGGAGCCGAACACGTCGTAGGGTCCGAGCACGTCGGCGAGGAACAGCCCGTCCAGGCAGCCGCGCTCGAGCAGCCGCGCCAGCTCCGTCCAGTGCCGCAGGCTGTTGTAGCCGGTCGAGCGGTCGCGCGGGTGGGTCCACAGGCCGGGCGAGAGGTGCCCGACCGTGTTCATGGAGAAGGCGTTCAGCCGCATCTGTCGGGTCATGGGACGGGTCCGGGGATGCCCTGCGGCGGGCAGGGGAGGCAGGCAAGGTCGAGGCTCTGCCTCAAACTCCGCCAAAGGCTCGCCTTTGGAAACCTGGGCTTAGGTGAAGCCGGTCCAGGGGCGGCTCCCTCCGGTGGCCCTTCCAACGATCCAAGTGGATCGCTGGAACCTTTGGCCACCTCCGCCTGGCGGGTCCGGGCAGAGCCCGGTCCTGTCCGGCCGCAGGCCTTCCGGCGGGACCCATGGTCGTCTTCCTTCAGCGGTGGTCGAAGCGCCGCGCCAGCCGGTCGCCGCACCACTGCAGCGCGCCCACCATCGCGATCAGCACCACCACCACCTCGGCCATCACGTCGGTGCGGAAGCGCTGGTAGCCGTAGCGGATCGCGAGGTCGCCGAGACCCCCCGCGCCGACCGCGCCCGCCATCGCCGACGCGCCGATCAGCGTCACCAGCGTCACGGTGAAGCCGGCGATCAGCCCGGGACGCGCCTCGGGCAGCAGCACCTCGCGCACGATGGTCCAGCGGCTGCCGCCCATCGCGCGGGCCGCCTCGACCAGGCCGGGGTCGACCTCGCGCAGCGACACCTCGGCGATGCGGGCGAAGTACGGCGTCGCCGCGATCGCCAGCGGCACGATCGCGGCATCCATCCCGATGGACGTGCCGACCAGCAGCCGGGTCAGCGGGATCAGCGCCACCAGCAGCACGATGAACGGCACGGCGCGCACGGCGTTGACCAGCGCGCCGATCAGCCGGTTCGCCGCCACGGCCTGCAGGATGCCGCCGTCCCCGGTCGCGACCAGCAGCAGCGCCAGCGGCAGCCCGGCCAGCGCCGCGATCGCCCCGGACACGCCGACCATCCACAGCGTCTGCCCCGTGGCACGCAGCAGGGCGTCAGCCATCGGCGCCGACATGGCCCAGCACCTCCGCCGCGGTGGCGCGCTCCGCGAGGAAGCGGCATGCCGCCTCCGCGTGCCCCGACGCGACGCCCAGGAACAGCCGTCCGGCCGGCTCGTCGCGCAGCACCTCGATGCCGCCGTGCAGCAGCACGGCAGGGATGCCGAGATGCTGCGAAAGCCCTGCGATGAACGGCTCGCGCGTCTGCGCCCCGCGCACGTCGACCTGCAGCACGGCCCTGCCGCCCGGCTGCGGCCGGTCGCGGAGCCGCTCGCGCAGGGCGGACGGCAGCTCCGGCCGCGAGCCGGCCAGCAGGCGCCGGGTCAGGGGGTGGCGCGGCGTGCCCAGGACCTCGCCCACCGGACCGTGCTCGACGACGCGGCCGGCCTCCATGACCGCGACCGTGTCGGCGATGGCGCGGATCACGCTCATCTCGTGGGTGATGAGCACGATGCTGAGGCCGAGGCGCCGGTTGATGTCGTGCAGCAGGGCGAGGATGGCGCGGGTCGTCTCCGGGTCGAGCGCCGAGGTCGCCTCGTCGCACAGCAGCAGCGACGGCCCGCCCGCGAGCGCACGGGCGATGCCGACCCGCTGCTTCTGCCCGCCGGACAGCTGCGCCGGGTAGGCGTCGGCCTTGTCCGGCAGTCCGACCAGGTCCAGCAGCTCGCCCACCCTGGCCGCGCGCGCCGTGCGCGCCACGCCGGCGATGCGCAGCGGCAGGGCGACGTTCTGCGCGACGGTGCGGGCGGACAGCAGGTTGAAGTGCTGGAACACCATGCCGATCCGCCGGCGCAGCGGCTGCAGCGCGCGCTCGCCCAGGCGGGTCAGGTCGTGGCCCTCGAACCGGACCTCGCCGGCATCGGGGCGCTCAAGCCCGTTCAGGCAGCGCAGCAGGGTGGACTTGCCGGCGCCGCTGCGCCCGATGATGCCCAGCACCTCGCCGTGCCCGACCTGCAGCGAGACGTCGTCCAGCGCGAGCACCGCGCCGAAGCGACGCGACACGCCGGACAGGCGCACGACCGGGGCCGGCGCGACGGACACGGGCCGCGCCATCCGCGCGACGGGCGAGTCGGGCCCCGGCCCGGCCGTCGGCGGCCGGCGGGGGACGATCCGGTCCGGGGCGCGGCTCGCCAAGGACGGCTCGTGCGTCACCATGCCGGCGCGACCGCGTCGCCGAAGCGGCTCGTGATGTACGCCTTCTCCTCCGCGGAGCGGAAGATCGAGATGAACCTCAGCAGCCGCGGATCCGCCTTCGCCTGCGGACGGGCGACGAACTGGATGGCGTAGTGCATGTTGCCGGCGCCGTCGGTGAGCAGCGCCGTGCGCGGGTCCCCGCCGGAGGCGATCAGGTAGGTCATGCTCACCTGGGCCAGGGTCACGTCGTCCAGGGACCGCGCGAGCTGCGGCGCCTCCAGCTCGCTGAACCTCAGGTGCCTGGGGTTGGCGAGGATGTCCTCCTCGCCCGCCTTGTCCCCGGCCCCCGGGCGCAGGGTGATCAGCCCGGCCTTCTCCAGCAGCTGCAGGCCGCGGCCCTCGTTCACCGGGTCGTTGGCGATCGCGACCGTCGCGCCGTCCGGCACCTGGTCGAGGCTCGCCACCTTGTGGGAGAACAGCGCCATCGGCATCACCACCGCCGGCGCCACCGCCACCAGCCCGTAGCCGCGCGCCTGGTTGGCGTCCTCGAGGAACGGGAGGTGCTCGAACAGGTTGGCGTCGACGCTGCCGTCGGCAACCGCCTGGTTCGGCGTGTTCCAGTCGGAGAACTCGATGACCTCGACCGCCAGGCCCTGCTGCCCCGCGCGGCCGGCCGCGAACTGGACGATGTCCGCCATCGGTCCCGGCGTGGCGGCGATGCGCAGGGGCTGCTCCGCCCTGGCGGACCCGCCGACGCAGGCGGCGACGGCCAGCCCACGCAGCAGAGGGCGGACGGACCGGAGGCTGACGGCGTGGCCGGGCATGGGCATGGACGCCTTTCCGCAGGGGCACTCGATACAACGATCTCGAGCAAGAGAATATCGCGTATCACGTTGCCTGAAAGTGTTATAGCGGAAGATACGAAAAACATTCGTGCATCATGGGAGCCATGCGGGCGACGCACCTGCAGCGTGACGCGCGGGCCCGCCCCGATCCGGCCGACAGCGTCCGCCACGCCATGGCCGCGCTGAAGGGCCGCCAGTGCCCTGGCGCCGCCTTGACAGATCCGCCGCGGCGGCCGGCACTGCGCCGATGTCCAGTGCCCCGCCCGTCCGACGCGTGGTCCTGGTGCTCGGCATGCACCGCGGCGGCACCTCGGCGCTCAGCCACGCCGTGCACCTGCTGGGCGCGAGCGCACCCGCCACCCCGATGCCGCCCGGCCCGGACAACCCGCGCGGCTTCTGGGAATCCGCGGCGGTCGCCTCGCTCGACGACGAGATCCTCGCGGCCGGGGGCTCCGGCTGGGCCGACTGGCGACGCTTCGAGCCCGCGCGCATCCCCGCCGCCGCACGCGCCCGCCTCGAGGACCGCATGGCCGCGGTGCTCGACCACGAGTTCGCCGGCGCGTCGCTGCTGGTGCTGAAGGACCCGCGCCTGTCACGGCTGCTGCCGGTCTGGCAGCCGGTGCTGGCCCGCCTGGCGGTGGCACCGTGCGCGCTGCTGGCGCTGCGCCACCCGGCCGCGGTCGCGCGATCCCTCGCGCGGCGCAACGGCTTCCCCCCCGCCCTCTCGGTGCTGCTCTGGCTGCGCCACATGCTCGACGCCGAGCGCGACACCCGCGGGCTGCCGCGCGCCGTCGTCTCGTTCGAGGCGCTGCAGCGGGACTGGCGCGCCACGCTGCTCCGGGCAGGCGGGCGGCTGGAGCTGTCCTGGCCGCGGCCGCCGCACGACGTGGACACCGACTTCCTCGACCCGAGGCCGCCCGACCCGGAGGCGGGCCCGCAGACCGGCTCCGCCTATGCCGAGGTCTGGGCCCGCCACGCCTGGCAGGCGCTGCGGGCGCTGGAGCGGGGGGAGGCGGCGGAGGGCGTGCTCGACCAGGTGCGCCAGCAGTTCGAGGATGCCTGCGGCCTGTTCTCCGCCGCGACTCCGCCGGCAGGGCCGCCCGTGCCGCCGCGACCCGGACCCGATACGGCGCAGCCCGCGGCGCCCGCACCGGCCACCCCGCCACAGACGACGGCACGCCAGGTCGTGCCGCGCACCGCGCGTCCGCCACGCCCTTCCCTTGGCGCGGTGACGCTCTGCGCCGCCGATTCGAGCCGGGTCGACCTCACCGTGCGCGCCCTCGGCCTGTGCGTCGCGCAGTGCGACTTCGCCGATGCCCTCCTGTTCTCGGACCGCACGCCCGCCTGCCCGGTCCGGGTGCAGCCCATCGCCAGGCTCGCCTCGCGCGCGGACTATTCCGCCTTCCTGCTCGACGGCCTCGTCCACCATGTCCGGACCAGCCACGCGCTGGTCGTGCAGTGGGACGGCTACGTGGTGGACCCGCAGGCCTGGGACGATGCCTTCCTCGGCTACGACTACATCGGCGCGCGCTGGGGATGGCACGCCCCGGGGTCCGACGTCGGCAACGGCGGCTTCTCGCTTCGCTCCCGACGCCTGCTGGAGGCGCTGCAGCACCCGCGCTTCCGGCAATGCGACGGACAGGAGCACGCCGCGCCCGAGGACGAGCTGATCTGCCGCCTCTGGCGCCCGGTGCTGGAGCGCGAGCATGCGATCCGCTTCGCCCCGGCGGCGGTCGCCGATCGCTTCGCCCACGAGCGCACGCCGCCGCACGGGCCGAGCTTCGGCTTCCACGGCCTGTTCAACCTCTGGCGCCATCTCGACGATGCCGCGCTGGCTGCCGTGCTGCCGCTGCTGCCGCCCGATGCAAGGCGCGGGCGGGAGTTCGCCGAGCTGGCCGCGATGTGCATCCTGCACCGGCCGGCATCGCTGGGCGCCCTGGCCTCTGCCTGGCACGACGTGCAGCCGGCGGAGAAGATACGGGCCGCGCTCGCTGCCGTGCTGGCGCCGGCCGACCTCGCGGCAGGGCTGCACGCGATGGGGATCAGCCCTGGAGACACAGGGGCGGGGTTCGAGGCCCATCCCTGAAGGGCGATGCCTGGACCCTGACTGCATCGCCGGCACGCATCGGAGTCCCGGTGGCAGGGAAGACCAGGCCGGTGACGACAGCTGTGTTGCCGTCCATCCTTGCCACCGGGAGCAGGGCAGAGTAACTCCGCACCACCGGTGTGGTTAAGAGAAAACCCGGGAAATTCTTGTGGAATATCCGGTGCCGGCTGCAGGGAAGCGGCGCAGCGCCCGGCAGCCGCCAGGGAGGCCTCCATGCCGTCACGCCGCGTCCTGCTGGCCTCGGGCCTCGCTCTCGCCCTGGGCATGTCGCGGGCCGTCGCCGCCAGGCAGCTGCGCATCGGCTACCAGAAGAGCGGCTCCCTCGCGGTGACCAGGCGCGAGGGCGGGATCGAGGCGGCGCTGCGGCCGCTGGGCGCCACGGTGGCATGGACGGAGTTCCCGGCAGGGCCGCCGGTCATGGAGGCGCTGTCGGCCGGCGCCGTCGACATCGGCTATGCCGGCGACGCGCCGCCCATCTTCGCCCAGGCGTCCGGGGCCGAGCTGCTCTACGCCGCGGCCACCCCCGGCGGCTCGAACGCCGCCGTGCTGCTGCCGCCCGGCTCGACGCTGCAGTCGCTGGACGAGCTGAAGGGCAGGCGGGTCGCGTTCGCCAGGGGCTCCTCGGCGCACAACCTCGTCGTCGCGGCCCTGGAGACGGTGGGGCTCGCGCCTGCGGACATCCAGCCGGTCCATCTCGCGCCGGCCGACGCGGCGGCGGCGTTCCGCAGCGGGGCGGTGGACGCCTGGGCGATCTGGGACCCGTACTGCGCGGTGGCCGAGGCGCAGCCGGGCGTGCGCGTGCTGGCGCGCTCGGACGACATCGCGCCGGAGAACACGTTCCTCCTGGTGTCGCGCGCGGCGGTGCTGGCGGATGCGGCGCTGATCGGCGCGGCGATCCGGGCGCTGGGCGAGTCCGGCGCCTGGGCGGAGTCGCACCGCGACGCGCTGGCGCAGGGGCTGTCGGAGGGCACCGGCGTGGCACTCGACACGATGCGCCGCGTCGTCGCCCGCGCGCATTACGGGTTCACGCCGATGGATGCGGGGATCGTGGCGCAGCAGCAGGCGATCGCCGACCGGTTCCGCCGCCTCGGCCTGATCCCCGCCCCGATCGCGATCGCCGACGCGCTCTGGCACCCGGCGAGCTGAGGCGGCCGCCACGAGAGACATCGCCACCGGCCATCCGGTCCTCCCGCCACCTTCCGCTTCCTGCCGGGGCGTGCGGCCCGGTAGGGTCCGCAGCCGCCATGGGCAGCGGAGCCGGACAGACCAGTTCACGCGGGAGTAGGCAGATGCCGGATCGGATGCACAGGCGCGGGGCGCTGGGCGTGGGGCTCGGCCTGACGGCGCTGGCCGCGGGCCTGCGACAGGCAGCCGCCGGCACGGCGCCGGCAGCCCCGCCCGAGGTGCCGGAGTGGACGCGCGAGCTTGGCGCACCCCTGCTCTCCCCGCCGTACGGGGTGCCGGCCGCCACGGAAAAGGACGTGGTGCGCCGGATGTGGCACAGGACGTCGCAGCCGGGCATCGGGGTCAGCGTCACCCCGCTGCAGGACCTGCACGGCATCATCACCCCCGCCGGCCTGCACTACGAGCGCCACCATGCCGGCGTGCCGGCGATCGACCCGGACCGGCACCGCCTGCTGGTGCACGGCCTGGTGCGACGCGAGCTGATCTTCACCATGGACGACCTGCTGCGCCTGCCCTCGGTGTCGCGCATCCACTTCCTGGAGTGCTCCGGCAACTCGTCGCAGCTGTGGAAGTCGGCACCGGCGGAGGCCACGGTGCAGGACACCCACGGCCTGCTGAGCTGCTCGGAGTGGACCGGGGTGCGCCTCGCCGACCTGCTGGACCAGGCGGGCGTGCGGCCGGAGGCGCAGTGGATGCTGGCGGAGGGCGCGGACAGCGCGGCGATGACCCGCTCGATCCCGATCGGCAAGGCGATGGACGACGCGATCCTCGCCTACGCGCAGAACGGCGAGCGGCTGCGCCCCGAGCAGGGCTACCCGCTGCGCCTGCTGCTGCCCGGCTTCGAGGGCAACACCAGCATCAAGTGGCTGCGCCGGCTCAAGCTCGGCACCGAGCCGTGGATGACCCGCGAGGAGACGTCGCGCTACACCGACCTGATGCCCGACGGCAGGGCGCGCCAGTTCGCCTTCGTGATGGAGGCGAAGTCCGTGGTCACCTCGCCCTCCGGCGGGCAGGCGCTGCGCGAGCCCGGCTTCCACGAGATCCGCGGCCTCGCCTGGTCCGGGCGCGGCGCGATCCGCAGGGTGGAGGTGTCCGTGGACGGCGGCGCCACCTGGCGTGACGCGGAGCTGCAGGGGCCGGTGCTGCCGATCTGCCTGACCCGGTTCCGCCTGCCCTGGCACTGGGAGGGCGGCCCGGCCACGCTGCAGAGCCGCGCCACCGACGACCAGGGCCGCGTGCAGCCGACCCGCGACGCCCTGGTGGCCGAGCGCGGTCCCGCCGCGTACTACCACTACAACGCGATCCACCCCTGGCACGTGGCCGCGACCGGCGAGGTGACCAATGCGGCGTGAGATCCTGCTGGCCGCGCTGCTGGCGGGGCTGTCCGCCGCCGGCCCCGCGTTTGCCGGCGAGCAGTACGGCATCGGCCGCGCGCCCACTGCCCAGGAGGTCGCCGGCTGGGACATCGACGTCGCCCCGGACGGCGCCGGCCTGCCGCCCGGCAGCGGCAGCGTGCAGGACGGGGCACGGCTGTTCGCCCAGGCCTGCGCCGGGTGCCATGGCGCCGACGGCAGGGGCGGCGACGGCGCCCCTGTGCCGAAGCTGGTGGGCGGCGCAGGCACGCTGGCCTCGGACAAGCCGGTGCGCACGGTCGGCAGCTACTGGCCGTACGCCACCACGCTGTTCGACTAC
>CAXSER010000068.1:0-9997 GCA_964236315.1 uncultured Acetobacteraceae bacterium
CAGACGCTGTTCTTCTCGGCGACCATGGCGGGCGAGATCCGCAGGCTGGCCGACGCGTTCCTGCGCGACCCGAAGGAGATCACCGTGTCGCGGGCCGCGTCTGTCGCGCCGCTGATCACCGAGGGGCTGGCGATCGTCGCCGAGGACGACAAGCGCAAGGCGCTGCGCGAGATCATCCGCACGGAGGCGGTGCAGAACGCGCTGATCTTCTGCAACCGCAAGCGCGACGTCGACGTGCTGAACAAGTCGCTGGCCAAGCACGGGTTCAGCGTCGGCGCGCTGCACGGCGACCTGGCGCAGTCGGTGCGCTTCGCCACGCTGGAGCGGTTCAAGGCGGGCGAGATCCGGCTGCTGGTGTGCTCGGACGTGGCCGCGCGCGGCATCGACATCGGCGGGCTGAGCCACGTGTTCAACTTCGACGTGCCGCACCACTCCGAGGACTACGTGCACCGCATCGGGCGCACCGGGCGCGCGGGGATGACCGGGCACGCCTACACGATCGCGGCGCCGGCGGACCGCGCCAACCTGGAGGCGATCGAGAGGCTCACCGGGCACCCGATCCCGCTGATGAGCGTGGCCGGGATCGCGGCCGCGGAGTGGGAGGAGAGCGACGGCAAGCGTCGTCGCGGCGGGCGCAAGTCCGGCGGCGGGCGTGCGGTCGAGGCGGCGCCGGTCGAGCCGGCGGCAGCGGCGGCGAGCCCCGTCGTCGAGGCGGTGGGTGTCGAGGCTGTGGGCGTCGAGGCTGCCGTTGGCGGGGATGTTCCGGTGGGAGAGACCATGGCGCGCAGACCGGAGGGTCGACGCCGCAGTCGCGGGCGTGGCGGCGACAGGGCGAGGCAGGCGGAGGCCGCGCAGGCAGGGTCCGCGATGGCGGCAACTCCCGCTGACGCGCAGCCCGAGGTGGCGCCGCGTGCGGCCGAGGAGCGTGCGCCCGCGCGGGCCAGGGACGAGGCGGGCAGCGGGCGGCGCGACGTGGCGGCTGCGGCACCGGCCGAGGACAGGTCGCGCGGCGAGGACCGCTTCCGGCGCGAGGGGGGCGATCGCTTCCGGCGCGACGGGCGGCGGCGCGACGAGGACCTGGGACCGTCGGTGCTCGGCTTCGGCGGCGAGGTGCCGGCGTTCATGCAGCTGCCGACCCGTGCGTCGCGGCTGGAGCGTCTCGCGCAGGCGTCGGCCGAGGTCGTGCAGGGGCCGACACGGGTCGTGCCCATTGCGCAGGCTCCGGCGGCCGAGCCGGTGCCGGTTGCGGTTGAGCCGGCCCTCGTGGAGCCGGTGGAGCCGGCCGCTGCGCCGTTGGTTGCGGAGATGCCGCCGGTCGAGGTGACGCCCGTCGCCGTCGAGACGCCGTCGCCCGTTGCGGCCGAGCCGGAGGTTGCCGCCGCCGCGCAGGCGCCGACTGTCGCGGTGCAGGAGAGTGCCGCGGAGCCGGAGGCGGTTGCCGTGCCGGACGTGGCGCCCGCACCGCGGCCGAAGGCACCGCGCCGGGCTCCGACGGCGCCACGTGCGCCGCGGGCCCGCAAGGCTCCGGCGGCGGCGGTCGTGGCGGAGGCTGTGCCCGACCCGGATGCAGTGGCGATCCGCACCTACCGGCCGGCACGCGATCCGGCCGTCAAGCGTGCGGCGCACAGCCCGGCGGTGCCGGCGAAGAAGTCGCGCAGGCTGCTCGGCGGCAAGGTCGAGCTGCTGGAGGACCCGGCGGGCGGCGTCGCGGACAGGCCCGGCGCGACGGACGAGACCGCGCCGGAGTGAGCGGCCGCATGCCGCCGCCCGCCGAGGTGGCGGAGCCGGTGCCGTGCACGGTGGCGGCGGTCGGGCTTGACGGCGACGGCGTGGCGACGCTCGCGGACGGCACCACGCTCTATCTTCCGGTGACGCTGCCGGGCGAGCGGGTTCGCGCGGTGCCCAATGCCAGGCGCGGCAGCGGGCTCACCGGACCGTTCGAGCTGGTCGAAGCCAGCGCGGACCGGGTCGAGGCCCCCTGCCCCCATTTTCCCGAGTGCGGCGGCTGCACGGTGCAGCACTGGGCCGACGCGCCGTATGCGGCGTGGAAGGCCGGTCTGGTCGTGCAGGCGCTGCGTCGCGCAGGGTTCGACTGCGAGCCGGGCGTGGTGGCGCGCACGCCGCCGCGGGCGCGGCGGCGCATGGACTTGGCGATCCGGCGCATGGCCGAGGGCGTGGTGGTCGGGCTGCACCGGCCGCGGTCGGGCGAGATCGTGGACCTGCGCACCTGCCTGGTGCTGGACCCGGCGCTGTTCGCGGTGGTGGCGCCGCTGCGGGCGCTGATGGGTCGGCTGCGCTGCTTCCGGCGCGAGGCGTCGGCAGTGGTCAACCTGCTCGACACCGGGCCGGACCTGCTGCTGCGCTCGGATGCCGCGCTGGAGACCAGCGACAGGACGCTGCTGGCGGGCTTCGCGCAGGAGCACGGGCTGGCGCGGGTGTGCTGGGCGCTGGGGGACGGGGTGCCGGAGACGGCGTGCTCGCTGCGGCCGGTGCGGATGGTGCTGTCGGGGACCGCGGTGGCGCCGGCGCCGGGAGCGTTCCTGCAGGCCTCGCCCCAGGGGGAGGCCGCGATCATCGCCGCTGTGCTGGCCGGGCTGCCGGCGAAGCTGAGGCCGAAGGCGCGGATCGTGGAGCTGTTCGCGGGCTACGGCACGCTGTCGCTACCGCTGGCGGCGCATGGGCGGGTGGTGGCGTACGAGGGCGACGAGGCGGCGTGCCTGGCGCTGCGCAAGGCCTCGGGGGGGCGGATCGAGGTGGTCCGGCGCGACCTGCAGCGCCAGCCGCCGCAGCTGCGCGAGCTGGGCGGGGCGGCGTGCGTGGTGCTCGACCCGCCGTGGACCGGAGCCGGGGCGACGATGGCGCCGCTGGTGGCGGCGAAGGTGGCGCGGGTGATCTACGTGAGCTGCAACCCGGTGGTGCTGGGGCGCGACGCGATCGCGCTGAAGGCGGCGGGGTACAGGCTGGTGTCGGTGTCGGTGATCGACCAGTTCCTGTGGTCGTCGCGAGTCGAGGCGGTGGCGGTGTTCGCGCTGGACGGCAGGAAGTAAGGCCAGAGGCTCGCCTTTGGAAACCCTACTTAAGTGAGGCCGGTCCAGGGGCGGCTCGCCTCCGCCTTGAAGCAGGGGGCGGGTCCGGGCAGAGCACGGCCCTGCCTGCCCGGGCGCACGTGTCGCGCGGTCAGGGCTCGACACCGGCGGGATCTTCATCAAGGCTTCATCGTCGGGGTGGTTCAATCCAAGCGGTTCCCAGGGAGGCCGGCAGTGGTGCGCCTTGTCGAGTGCGTGACGACAGATCACGACCTGCGGCTGGTCGCGCTGGCCGCGCTCATCTGCCTGTTGTCGTGCTTCACCACGGCGACCCTGTTCGGCCACGCCCAGCGCAGGAGCGGGCCGCAGCGGCTGCTCTGGGTCGGGCTGGCCGCCATCGAGTTCGGGGTGGGCGTGTGGGCGCTGCACTTCGTGGCCATGCTGGCCTACTCGCCCGGGATCGCCATCGCCTACGACCTCGACGAGACTCTGTCCTCGGTCGTGATCGCGGTTCTCGGCGGCCTTGCCGGCTTCAGCGTGTGCCTGGTGGCCGGACGCCGCTGGCCCGGCTGGCTCTGCGGCGGCGCGCTGCTCGCCCTTGCGGTGACCGGCATGCACCAGGCCGGCATAGGGTCGATGCGACTGCCCGGCGGCATGCTGGTCGAGGAGCCGTTCCTGCCCGCGACCCTGCTTGTCAGCAGCCTCCTGTGCGCGATGGGGCTGCGTCGTCTCGAGCCGGCGTGCCCGTTCCGTCGTCAGCTCGAGGCGACGACGTGGCTCTCCGCCGCGATCTGCACGGTGCATTTCTCGGGCATGTCCGCGCTGCGGTTCCATCCCGGCAACGTGGTCGAGGCGGGCACGGGCATCGTGGGCTCAGGGATGCTCGCGATCACCGTGGGGGCCGGGACCCTCGCGCTGCTGATGGTGAGCCTGGTCGCCTCGGTGGCGAGCCAGCGCTTCTCGGAGATCGCCGAGCGCGAGCTGTACCGGATGCGCCAGCTTGCGGGCGTGTCGTTCGAGGGGCTGCTGATCCACCGCGACGGCGTCATCCTCGACGTCAACCAGCAGCTCTGCGACTACGTCGGCTGCGACGCGGCGGCGCTGATCGGGACGCAGCTGGTCATGCTGGTGGCGCCCGCCTCCGTGGAGGTGATCGCGGCGTCGATGCGGCTGCCGCCCGACATGAACGCCTCGCCCGAGCTCATGATCCTGACGGACAAGGGGCTGTTGCCGGTCGAGTTCCGGGTGCGGCTGATCGACTACCATGGAAGGCCGGCGCGCGCCGTGTGCCTGCGCGACCTGACGGAGCGCAGGCGGAGCGAGGCGCGGATGCGCCACCTCGCGCACCACGACATGCTGACCGGGCTGCCGAACCGGCTGCTGCTGGACGAACGTCTGTCGCAGGCGCTGGAGGAGGCGGGCCGCCACGGCGGCAGCGTCGCGGTGCTGTGCCTGGACCTCGACCGGTTCAAGCCGGTCAACGATCTCATGGGCCATTCCGCCGGCGACCAGGTGCTGGTCGAGGTGGCGGCGCGGCTGTCGGGGCTGCTGCGCACGGGCGACATGCTGGCGCGGCTGGGCGGGGACGAGTTCGCGGTGGTGCTCGCCCTGCCCGACGACCGTGGCTTCGGCCCCAGGCTGGCGCAGCGCATCGTGGACGGGCTGGCACAGCCCTTCGACGTCGGCAGCCGGCAGGTCACCATCGGGGGCTCGGTGGGGCTCGCGATGGCGCCGCAGGACGGAACGGACGGCGCGACGCTGCTGCGCCTGGCCGACATCGCGATGTACCGGGCCAAGGAGGAGGGACGCGGCACCTTCCGCCTGTTCGAGGCAGCGATGGACGAGCAGCTGCGCAGCCGGCGCACCCTCGAGGTCGACCTGCGGCGCGCGATCGCGGCCGGCGAGATGGAGCTGCACTACCAGCCGATCGTCGGCTGCACCGACGGCGCGCTGCTGGGCTTCGAGGCGCTGGTGCGCTGGAACCATCCGGCCCGGGGGCGGATCGCGCCGGGCGACTTCATCCCGCTGGCCGAGGAGTGCGGCCTGATCGTGCCGCTGGGGATGTGGGTGCTCGAGACCGCCTGCCGGGAGGCCGCGTCGTGGATGCTGCCGCTGCGCATCGCGGTCAACATGTCGCCGGCGCAGTTCCACCATCCGGAGCTGTCGCGACAGGTCGACGACATCCTGGCGGCCTCCGGCCTGTCGCCGGCGCGTCTGGAGATCGAGGTGACGGAGGGGTTCCTGATCGACAATCCCGACGGCGCCCTGGCCGTCCTGTCCGGGATCAAGGCGAGGGGCGTGCGGATCTCGCTCGACGATTTCGGCACCGGATACTCCAGCCTCAGCTACCTGCAGCGGTTCCCGTTCGACAAGATCAAGATCGACCGCTCCTTCGTGCAGGGTCTTGGCCAGAGCGACCAGGCGGACGCCATCGTGCGCGCGGTGATCGCGATGGCCGGCAGCCTGAAGCTGACGGTGACGGCCGAGGGCGTGGAAACCAGGGAGCAGCTGGCCACGCTGCAGGCCCAGCTCTGCGACCAGGTGCAAGGCTACCTGACGGGAATGCCGCTGCCGCAGCCTGCGCTGCGGCCGCTGATCAGTCTCGCATCCGGCGAGGCGCCGGAGCGGACGGCCTCGCTCGCCGCCGTGGCCTGAGCCCCCCGCCATGAAACCCAGGAGGCCGGTCCAGGGGCGGCTCGCCCCTGGCGGGTCCGGGCAGAGCCCGGCCTTGCTTCCTTCTCAGACGTGGAAGCTTTCACCGCAGCCGCAGCGGCCCTTCTCGTTCGGGTTGCTGAACACGAAGCCCTGGGTGAGCGTCTTGGACTCGAAATCCATGGTGGTGCCGATCAGGAACAGCGTGGCCTTGCGGTCGACGAGCACGGTGACGCCGTTGTCGGTGACGACCTCGTCGGCGGGGCCGGCGGCCTCGACCCAGCCCATGTCGTAGCTCATGCCGGAGCAGCCCTTGGTGCTGACGGCGATGCGCAGGAGCATGCCCTGCTGGCTGCCGGCATAGAGGGCGCGCAGGCGGGCGGCGGCGGCGTCGCTGACGCTCATCAGCGGCGGCAGGGCGCGGCGGGCAGGAGGTGCGGTCTGGATGTCGCTCATGGCGGGCTCCGGTCTCAGAACATGTTCAGCGAGAGGCGGGCCTCTTCGGACATGCGGCTCGGGTCCCAGGGCGGGTCCCACACCGTGGTCACCTCGGCGGAGGTGACGCCGGGGACGGAGAGGACGGCGAGGCGCACCATCTCGGGCAGCTCCTGGGCGCTGGGGCAGCCCGGGGCGGTCAGGGTCATCTCGACGGCGATGTGGCCGGAGTCGGCGATCTCGACGGCGTAGATCAGGCCGAGCTCGTAGACGTTCACCGGGATCTCCGGGTCGTAGACGGTGCCGATGGCCGCGATCAGCGCGTCCTCGCTCGGCGTGGGCGTGGTCTCGCCGTCGGGGGTCCAGGCGGCGACGCCGGGAGCGCCCGGCATCGTGGCGCCGCTGGTGGCGGGGTCCATCATCGCCCTGAACTCATCCATGGGGGGCCTCCTCGGGGTGGCGGGCCGCCTCGGCGCCGACAGGGGCGGCCTCGGCGGGGGCGGCGGCGTCGAGCGCCTGGACCAGGGCGGTCCAGGGCAGGGTCGCGCAGCGAATGCGCGAGGGGTAATCGTGCACGCCCGACAGGGCGCGCAGATCGCCCATGGCCTCGGGTGCGTCGCCGGTGCGGGCCATGGCGTCGAAGTCGCGGGCCAGGGCGCGCAGCTCGGCGGGCGTGCGGCCGGCGGCGGCCTCGGCCATCAGGTCGGCCGAGGCGATGCTGATGGCGCAGCCGCGGGCCTCGAAGGCGGCCTCGGCGACGGCGCCGGCCGCGTCCAGGCGCAGGCGGACCTCGACGCGGTCGCCGCACATCGGGTTTTCCCCCCGCGCGGCGGCGTCGTGGGGGTCGAGGCGGTGCTGGTGGGTGGGGTTGCGGCCGTGGCGCAGGACGACGGCTTGGTAGAGGTCGCGCACCTCGTCCATGGCGTCGTCGCTCACGCGAAGAACTCGCTGACCCGGTCGAGCGCAGTGGCCAGGACGTCGATCTCCTCGCGGGTGCTGTAGAGGGCGAAGGAGCAGCGCGCGGTGCTGTCCAGGCCGAGGCGGCGCATCAGCGGCTCGGCGCAGTGGTGGCCGGCGCGGATCGCGATGCCACCGCGGTCGACCAGGGTCGCGATGTCGTGGGCGTGGGCGCCCTGCATGGTGAAGGAGACCACGCCGCCGCGGTCCTGGGACGCGCCGATCACGGAGAGGCCGCGGACCTGGGGCAGGCGCGCGAGGGCGTGCTCGACGAGTCCGGCCTCGTGGGCGGCGATGGCGTCGAAGCCGAGGGCGTCCACGTAGTCGATGGCGGCGTGCAGACCGATGGCCTCGAGGATCGCGGGCGTGCCGGCCTCGAACTTGTGCGGCACGGACGCCCAGGTGGAGCGCTCGAAGGAGACGGTGCCGATCATGTCGCCTCCGCCCATGAACGGGGGCATGGCGTCGAGCAGCTCGCGGCGGCCCCAGAGCACGCCGATGCCGGTCGGGCCGTACAGCTTGTGGCCGGTGAAGACGAGGAAGTCGGCGTCGAGCGCCTGCACGTCGACGCGGCGATGCACGACGGACTGGCTGGCGTCGAACAGGATGCGGGCGCCGTACTGATGGGCCAGGGCCGCGAGGCGCTCGCCCGGCGTGTAGGTGCCGAGCACGTTGCTCATGTGGGTGATCGCGACCAAGCCGACGCGGCGGTCCTCGAGCAGGCGCTCGTACGCCGCCATGTCCAGCTCGCCGGCATCGGTGATCGGGCAGACGCGCAGCTCGATGCCGTGGGCGTCGCGCAGCATCTGCCAGGGGACGATGTTGGCGTGGTGCTCCATCTCGGAGATCAGCACCGCCTGCCCCGGCTTCAGGATGCCGCGGCCGTAGCTGTGGGCGACGAGGTTGATCGCCTCGGTGCTGTTGCGGGTGAAGACGACCTCCTCGCGCGAGGGGGCGTTGAGCAGGCGGGCGACGGCGTCGCGGGTGGCCTCGAAGGCGTCGGTGGTGCGCTCGCTCATCCAGTGCAGGCCGCGGTGCACGTTGGCGTACTGGGTCTCCATGGCGCCGACCATGGCGTCGATCACCGCGCGCGGCTTCTGCGCGGAGGCGGCGTTGTCGAGGAACACCAGCGGCTTGCCGTGCACGCGCTGGCCCAGGATCGGGAAGTCCGCGCGGATGGCGGCCTGGTCGAAGATGCGGGTGGGCACGGTCGGGTCCGGCGCAGGGGCCTCGTGAATCGGCGCCGGGCGCGGGCGGGAGAGGTCGTTCATGCGGGGATGCCTCCCTGGCGGGTCCACCAGCGGTCGACGGCGCCTTCCAGCATGGCGCGCGCACCCTCGTGGGCGATCGGATCGAGCGCCTCGGCGAGGAAGGCGCGCACCAGCAGCGAGCGGGCCTGCGCCAGGGGGACGCCGCGCGAGCGCAGGTAGAACAGCTGCTCGGCGTCCAGCTCGCCCACGGTGGCGCCGTGACTGCACTTGACGTCGTCGGCGTAGATCTCGAGCTGGGGCTTGCAGTCGATCTCGGACTCGGCGGAGAGCAGCAGGGCCTGGTTCATCTGGTAGCCGTCGGTCTTCTGCGCGATGCGGTCGACCTCGATCTTGCCCTGGAACACGCCGCGCGCGCTGCCGGTCAGGACGTTCTTCACGGTCTGGCGCGAGGCGCAGGACGGCGCCTTGTGCGAGACGACCGTGGTGAAGTCGCTGTGCTGGCTGCCGGCGATGAGCTGGGCGCCGTTGAGGTGGGCGGCGGCGTACGGCCCGAGCAGGCGGGCGTGGACCTCGTTGCGCGCGAGGCGCGAGCCGAGGTTGAGGCCGAAGCTGTCGTAGACGCCGCGCTCGGCGATGTCGGCGTACACCGTGGACAGGTGGAACGCCTCGGGCGCCTCGTCCTGCAGGCGGATGTGGGTCATCACCGCGCCCTCGGCGACGGAGCACTCCATCACCGGGTTGTGCAGGTAGGCGCCGGTGCCGTGGGAGACCTCGATCAGGGTCAGGCGGGCGTCGCGGTCCAGGGTCACGGCGTGGCGCGGGTGGAAGGCCATCGCGGTGCGGCCGACGCCGCCGCCGATGCTGACCAGGCAGAGCGTGCCGCCGTCGACGCCGGCCGCG
Organism: uncultured Acetobacteraceae bacterium; assembly: GCA_964236315.1. GTDB lineage: Bacteria > Pseudomonadota > Alphaproteobacteria > Acetobacterales > Acetobacteraceae > CAXSEF01. The sequence goes on from CAXSER010000068.1 coordinate 9,182, forward strand.
ACGTGCAGCGACACGCCGTCCTCGGCGAGCATGGTGTTGAGCGCCACCATGGTCTCGCGCTCGGGGTGGGCCAGGGCGCCGAAGCGCGGGCGGTCGGCGAACAGGGTGAGCGTGACGCCGTCGGGGACGGAGGACAGCTCGGGCTGGAAGCGTCCGTCGACGAACACCAGGCGGGGCACGTCGGGCAGCGTCACGCCGTCGAGCACGTCTGCGCCGGGCGAGACCGCGGTCAGCGGCTCGTAGAACGCGACGTCGGCGAGCGGGCGCAGGCTGGTGTAGTGCCAGGCCTCCAGGGCGCGGGTGGGCAGGCCCTTGGCGCGCAGCAGCTCGGCAGCGGCGTCACGCACGGCGAGGTCGCCGGGCAGGCGGCGGCGCAGGCCGTCGAAACGGTGCAGGAAGCCGGCGGCAGTGTCGGCGACGGGCATGGACTGGGCCGCGCTCATGCCGCCTCCGCGATCACCTGGGCGTAGCCCTGGGCCTCGAGCTGGTGGGCGAGCTCCGGGCCGCCGGTGCGCACCACACGGCCGGCGGCGAGCACGTGCACGCGGTCGGGCACGATGTAGTCCAGCAGGCGCTGGTGGTGGGTGATGACGAGGGCGGAGAAGTCGGGACCGCGGAGCGCGTTGACGCCCTCGGCGACGATGCGCAGGGCGTCGATGTCCAGGCCGCTGTCGGTCTCGTCGAGGATGGCGAGCTTCGGGCGCAGCAGCGCCATCTGCAGGACTTCGTTGCGCTTCTTCTCGCCGCCGGAGAAGCCGACGTTGACGTTGCGCTTGAGCATGTCGTCGGGCATCGACAGGCGCTTGGCCTCGGCGC
>CAXSER010000069.1:0-9964 GCA_964236315.1 uncultured Acetobacteraceae bacterium
TCGGCGCCGTCGGCGGCACCGTCGTCGGCGTGTGGATCGGCAACGACGACGACCGGCCGATGCGCGGCGTCACCGGCGGCAGCCTGCCGGCGCGGCTGTTCCGCGAGATCGGGGGGGCGACGTAGCGCAGGCAGGCAAGGTCGAGGCTCTGCCTCGAGCTCCGCCAAAGGCGAAGCCTTTGGAAACCTGGGTCAGGAAGAGGTCATTCTTGCTGAAAAAGGGTTTCCAAAGGCAAGCCTTTGGCGGAGTCCAGAGGCAGAGCCTCTGGCCTTCCTTCCTTCGGAGCCCGCCCCATGCGCATCACCGACGTCCGCGAGGTCACGCAGCCGATCGCCTCGCCGATCCGCAACGCCTACATCGACTTCTCGAAGATGACGACGAGCCTGGTCGCCGTGGTCACGGACGTCATCCGCGACGGCCAGCCGGTGGTCGGCTACGGCTTCAACTCCAACGGCCGCTACGGCCAGGGCGGCCTGATCCGCGAGCGCTTCGCGCCGCGCCTGCGCGAGGCCGAGCCGGCCACGCTGCTCGACGACGCGGGGGAGAACCTCGACCCCGACCGCGTCTGGGCGGCGATGATGCGCAACGAGAAGCCGGGCGGCCACGGCGAGCGTTCCGTCGCCGTCGGCACGCTCGACATGGCCGTGTGGGACGCGACCGCGAAGATCGCCGGCAAGCCGCTGCACCGGCTGCTCGCGGAGCGCCACGGCCTGGCCGCGAACCCGCGCGTGTTCGTCTATGCCGCGGGCGGGTACTACCATCCCGGAAAGGACGACACCGCGCTGCGCGCCGAGATGCGCTCCTACCTCGACCGCGGCTACACCGTGGTGAAGATGAAGATCGGCGGTGCGACGCTGGCCGAGGACCGGCGGCGCATCGAGTCCGTGCTCGCCGAGATCGGCGGGGGCGCGCAGCTCGCCGTCGATGCCAACGGGCGCTTCGACCTGGAGACCGCCATCGCCTACGCCAAGGCGCTGCGCGACTACCCGCTGTTCTGGTACGAGGAGGCCGGCGATCCGCTGGACTACCGTCTGCAGGCGGCGCTGGCCGAGTTCTACCCGGGTGCCATGGCGACGGGGGAGAACCTGTTCAGCCACCAGGACGCCCGCAACCTGCTGCGCCACGGCGGCATGCGGCCCGACCGCGACTGGCTGCAGTTCGACTGCGCGCTGTCGTACGGGCTGTGCGAGTACCAGCGCACGCTGGCCGCGCTGAGCGACGCCGGCTGGTCGTGGCGCCGCTGCATCCCGCACGGCGGCCACCAGATGTCGCTCGCCATCGCCGCCGGGCTCGGCCTCGGCGGCAACGAGAGCTACCCGGACCTGTTCCAGCCGTACGGCGGATTTCCCGACAGCGTCCGCGTCGAGGACGGCCACGTCACCCTGCCCGACCTGCCCGGCATCGGCTTCGAGGGCAAGGCGGACCTGCGCGCGGTGATGCGGGCACTGGCGTCCTGAGGAGGCAAGGTCGAGGCCCTGCCTCGAGCTCCGCCAGGGGCGAGCCGCCCCTGGACCGGCGTTCATGGGGGTCTTCGCTCCGGACGCCTGCCGCAGACGGGCCAGGAGCGGGATGATCTTTCTTGAGCCGCTGCGTCTCGACCACGCCCCGGCCATGCTCGCCGGCCTTTCCGACGTCGCCGCCTACGTCTTCCTGCCCGACGACCCGCCCGCCGATCTCGCCGCGCTGCAGGCCCGCTACCAGCGCCAGACTGCCGGACGCTCCCCGGACGCCGCCGACCTCTGGCTCAACTGGGTCGTTCGGCGCGACGTTGACGGCACCTTCCTCGGCTGCACCCAGGCGACCGTCAGCGGTGAACAGGCCACCGTCGCCTACCACGTCTTCCCGCCCTTCTGGCGCCAGGGCATCGGCCGCGCGGCGCTGGCCGCCACCCTCGACCTCGTGTTCGTCATCGAGGGCGTGACCCTGGCCCAGGCCCTGGTCGACACCCGCAACCAGGCCTCCCGGGCGCTGCTCGCCTCGCTCGGCTTCACTGCCATCCGTACGATCGAGCGGGCCGACTTCTTCAAGGGTTGTGCCAGCGACGAGACGCGGTTCGAGCTCGCCCGCTCCGGGTGGCGCTCCCTCCCGTAGCCGCCCTCAGCCCGGGTCGTCCCCGAGCCCCTCCGGTGTGAGCCCCTCCGGCGTGAGCGCCTCGGCCACCGCCTCCTTCTTCGCCTGCGGCAGCAGCTTCATCGTCAGGATGAACGACGACAGCCCCAGGCACACCACGTTCTGCACCACGATCGCCCACTGCCGCACCAGCACCCCGTAGGCGAGCCAGGCGACGAACCCCACCACCGTGATCAGGTACATCCGCAGCGAGATGCCCTCCGTGCTGCGCGAGCGGATGATCGCCCAGGCCTGCGGCACGAAGCTGACCGTGGACAACGTCGCCGCGAACAGGCTCACCACCGTCACCGCGTCCATGCCCGAGACCTCCCCCACCAATCGCCACGTGAAGCAGACAGCAAGGTCGAGGCTCTGCCTCAAACTCCGCCAAAGGCTCGCCTTTGGAATCCTTGCCTTAAGGGATGGGGATCAAAGGGCTCCTGGCCCTTTGCGGGTCCGGGCAGGGCCCGGCCTTGCTTCCTTTTCCCTGCCGGATCCTAGCGCAGGAAGCCCACGATCCGCTCCGCCTCCGCCACGATCGGGTCGGCCACGGCAGCGGCCCGCTGCGCCCCGTCGCGCAGAATCGCCTCGACGTGCCCGACGTCGCCCAGCAGGCGCGCCGTCTCCTCGCGGATCGGCGCGAGGCGCGCCACCAGCAGGTCGGCCAGCGCGCCCTTGAACACGCCGAACCCCTGCCCGCCCCACTCGCGCAGGACGTCCGCGGGCTCCACCCCGCTCACGGCGGCGAAGATGCCAACCAGGTTGCGCGCCTCGGCCCGCCCTTCGAGGCCCTCGACCTCGGAGGGCAGCGCGTCCGGGTCGGTGCGCGCGCGGCGCACCTTGAGGGCGATCTCCTCGGCGCTGTCGGTCAGGTTCACCCGGCTCTGGTCCGAGGGGTCGGACTTGCTCATCTTCCGCGCGCCGTCGCGCAGGCTCATCACCCGCGCGGCCACCACGCCGATCAGCGGCTCGATGACGGGGAAGAACTCCACTCCGTAGTCGTGGTTGAACTTCGCCCCGATGTCGTTGGCGAGTTCCAGGTGCTGGCGCTGGTCGTCGCCCACCGGCACGCGCGTCGCGTGGTAGGCGTGGATGTCGGCGGCCATCAGGTCGGGATAGGCGTACAGGCCGACCGACATCGCCTCGCGGTCCTTGCCGGCCTTGTCCTTGAACTGCGTCATGCGGTTCAGCCAGCCGATCCGCGCCACGCAGTTGAACACCCAGGCCAGCCGGGCGTGCGCACTCACCGCGGACTGGTTGAACAGCACGTGGCGGGCGGGGTCGATGCCGCAGGCGATCACGGTGGCGGCCGCCTCGCGCACCTGGCGGCGCAGGGCCTCGGGTTCCTGCCAGACCGTGACGGCGTGCAGGTCGACCAGGCAGTAGAGGCATTCGTGGTCGGCCTGCAGCGACACCCAGCGGCGGATCGCGCCGAGGTAGTTGCCGAGATGGAGGGTGCCGGACGGCTGGATGCCGGAGAAGATGCGCTGCATCCCACGCTTGTCCGGCACCGGGCGGCCCGCGGTCAAGGAAGCAGGGCCGGGCTCCGCCTCCGCCTGCCGTTCCGGGAGGATCGCCAGAACCCCTGGCGGGCTGCGCCCGGACACGCGGCGCCCCGTGGACACCAACCCCGGACAGAGCCTGTGGAATGCCGGTCCAGGGCGGCTCGCCCTGGCGGGTCTAGGACAGCGTCCTGGCCTTCCTTTCCCCCTGCCACGCGGCCATATCCCTCCCATGGAAACCAAACTGCCGACCCCACGCGCCATCCTCGTCGGCATCCAGACCCCCGACGTGGACGACGTGGCCCACGCCGCGAGCCTGGAGGAGCTGGGCCGCCTGGTGAAGACACTGGGCTACGAGGTCGTGGGGACCCTGTCGCAGCGCCGCGACGGCACCGGCTCCGCCGCCGTACTCGGCGCCGGCAAGCTGGAGGAGCTGGCCGCGCTGACCGGCGGCACCGGCACGATCACGACCATGGCGCCAGGCCCGAAGTCCAAGGCGCGCGCCCGGTTCGAGACGACCCCCGACACCTCGCGCGCCGCGCCCCGCGACGTGGCGGAGCCGGAGCCCGACGCCGCTCCGCGCCCGGAGTTCGTGATCGTCGACCACGAGCTGTCGCCCAGCCAGATCCGCAACCTGGAGCGCGCGTCCGGCGCGGAGGTGCTCGACCGCACCGGCGTGATCGTCGAGATCTTCCACCGACATGCCAACACCCGCGAGGCGAAGCTGCAGGTGGAGATGGCGCGGCTGAAGTACGTCGCCCCGCGACTGCGCGAGTCGGGCGGCGGCGGCGGGCGGCAGCAGGGTCCGGGCGCGGGCGAGAGCAACCTCGACCTCGACCGGCGCAAGATCCGCGATCGGCTGGCCGAGCTGCGCGAGCAGCTCGACGCCGTGCAGCGCGACGGCGACACCCGACGCACCGCGCGCGCCGACCAGCTCCGCGTCGCGCTCGTCGGCTACACCAACGCGGGGAAGTCCTCGCTGATGCGCGCGCTGACCGGCAGCGAGGTCCTCGTGCAGGACAAGCTGTTCGCGACGCTGGACACCACAGTGCGCACGCTGACCCCCGAAACTCGCCCGCGCATCCTGGTCTCGGACACCGTGGGGTTCATCAAGCAGCTTCCGCACGACCTGGTGGCGTCGTTCCGCTCCACGTTGGCCGAGGCGCTGCAGGCGTCGCTGCTGCTCTATGTCGTGGACTGCAGCGATCCCACCCACGAGGCGCAGCTGGAGGTCAGCCGCGCCGTGCTGCGCGAGATCGGCGCGGACAGCGTGCCGTCCCGCCTCGTGCTCAACAAGGCCGACCGCCTCGACGAGGCCGCGCGCGCCGCGCTGCGCGAGGCCCATCCGGACGCCATCATGCTCTCCGCCCATGTCGCCGGGGATGTCGCGGGCCTGCGCGACACCATCATCTCGTATTTCGAGGCCGAAATGGTCGATGACGAGCTGGTGCTTCCCTACAGCCGGCAGAACCTGCTCGGCGAGGTGTACGAGAGCGCCCGCGTGCTGTCCGAGGACTACGACGAGACCGGCCGCATCCTTCGCGTCCGCGGCCTGCCCGGCGCACTCGCCCGGCTGCGCAGGGCGCTCGCGACGCCCTGACGCGGGGTCGGGGCTGCGCGGCGGCGGGGGCGTCGAACCCCGCCGGGCCTGCCTCAGCGAACCGCCCGGGGGTTCGTGACATGGCGTGCCGCGCCTTCGGGTGCCGGTCCAGGGGCGCTGCCCCTGGCGGGTCCAGGGCGGCGCCCTGGCCTTGCTCCTTCGCGTGCGCCATGGGTTGATCCCGGCGCCCGGCTGTGCCACCTGTTGTGCGGCGGCGCCCTGCCGTGCCGTCCCTGCGGAACCCTCCGGGCCTCTGGCCCAGGGCGACGCCCTCCCGCCGAGCCCCGTGTGCGTGCCGCCTCCCTGGTGGCTTTCCCGTCACGCGCGGCGACGGACCTCCGATCCGGACGTCCCACCTCCTCCCGAGGCCACAGATGCATCTCGCCGAACTCAAGGCAAAGACCCCTGCCGACCTGCTCAGCTTCGCGGAGTCGCTGCAGGTCGAGAACGCGTCGTCGCTGCGCAAGCAGGAGATGATGTTCGCGATCCTGAAGAACCTCGCGGAGAGCGACCAGGCGATCCATGGCGAGGGCACGCTGGAGATCCTCTCCGACGGCTTCGGCTATCTGCGCAGCCCGGAGTCGAACTACCTGCCGGGGCCGGACGACATCTACGTCAGCCCGAGCCAGGTACGGCGGTTCAGCCTGCGCACCGGCGACACGGTCGAGGGGCAGATCCGCGCGCCCAAGGACGGCGAGCGGTATTTCGCGCTGCTCAAGGTCAACAACATCAACTTCGAGCCGCCCGAGGCGGTGAAGAACCGCACCAACTTCGACAATCTCACGCCGTTGTACCCGGAGCGGCGGCTGAAGATGGAGCTGGAGCAGCGCGAGCCGGTGGGCAAGGGGATGCAGCGCGACGTCACCTCGCGCGTCATCGACCTGATCGCGCCGATCGGCATGGGGCAGCGCGCGCTGATCGTGGCACCGCCGCGCACCGGCAAGACGGTGATGCTGCAGAACATCGCCACCGCGATCAGCCACAACCATCCAGAGGTGTTCCTCATCGTGCTGCTCATCGACGAGCGGCCGGAGGAGGTCACGGACATGGCGCGCACGGTGAAGGGCGAGGTCGTGTCCTCGACGTTCGACGAGATGGCGACGCGTCACGTGCAGGTCACGGAGATGGTGCTGGAGAAGGCCAAGCGGCTGGTCGAGCACAAGCGGGACGTGGTGATCCTGCTGGATTCGATCACGCGTCTGGCGCGGGCGTACAACTCCGTCGTGCCGAGTTCAGGCAAGGTGCTGACGGGCGGCGTGGACGCGAATGCGCTGCAGCGGCCGAAGCGGTTCTTCGGGGCGGCACGCAACATCGAGGAGGGGGGGTCGCTGACCATCGTGGCCACCGCGCTGATCGACACGGGCAGCCGCATGGACGAGGTGATCTTCGAGGAGTTCAAGGGCACCGGCAACTCCGAGATCATCCTGGACCGCAAGATCAGCGACAAGCGGACCTTCCCGGCGATCGACATCACCAAAAGCGGTACCCGCAAGGAGGAGCTGCTCGTCGAGCGCGGCACCCTGAGCAAGATGTGGGTCCTGCGGCGCATCCTGAACCCGATGGGGCCGACGGACGCGATGGACTTCCTTCTGGACAAGCTGAAGTACAGCAAGAACAACCAGGATTTCTTCGACGCCATGAACACCTGAGGCGAGGCGGGCCCTTTCCTCAGAAGGCCGGTCAAGGGACGGCTCGCCCTCGTCTTGAAGCAGGGGCTGGTTCGGGCAGAGCCCGACCTTGCTTCCTTCCTTCCCCGGTTTCGCTCTATCCTCCGCCGGGCATGCTCACCGACCTCCCCAACGTGCTGACCCTGTCGCGCATCGCGGCGATCCCGGTGCTCGTGGCGCTGGTGATGGTGCAGGCGCCGTGGGCGGACCTGTGCGCCTGCGTGCTGTTCTCCCTGGCGGGAATCACCGACTACCTCGACGGACGGATCGCGCGCGACCGGCAGATGCTGTCCGAGCTGGGGCGGATGCTCGACCCGATCGCGGACAAGCTGCTGGTGGGCGCGTCGCTGATGGTGCTCGTGGGCACCAGCCGGCTGGCGCTGTGGGGGCTGTATCCGGCGATCGTGATCCTGCTGCGCGAGATCCTGGTGTCGGGGCTGCGCGAGTACCTCGCGGGGCTGCGCGTGGGGCTGCCGGTCACGAAGCTGGCGAAGTGGAAGACGGGGTTCCAGATGGGCGCGCTCGGCACCCTGCTGGCCGGCGATACCACGGCGCACCTGCTGGGGCTGGACTGGCTGCCGGTCTCGACGATCGGGGGCGCGATGCTGTGGGTCGCGGCGGCGCTCACGCTGATCACGGGGTGGGACTACCTGACGGCGGGGCTGCGGCACGTCTCGGCGCGACCGGGGCATCCGGCGGGGCTCTGAAGGCAGGCAAGGCTGGGCTCTGCCCAGACCCGCCAGGGGCGAGCCGCCCCTGGACCGGCCTTACCTAAGTCCAGGTTTCCAGAGGCGAGCCTTTGGCGGAGTTCGAGGCGGAGCCTCGACCTTGCTTCCTGCTCAGGCCCGCAGGATCTGCGCGAGGACGGCGGCCATCGCCTTGCCGACCAGGGCCAGCGCCTCGTCGTGGCCGAACACCCCGAAGCGGTCGAACTCCGGGCGCATATGGCCCCAGCGGTCGCGGAACAGCGAGGCGCACGTCAGGGTGTCCGGGCGCGGCACCGCCGGCACCCGCCAGGCGAACAGGGCCAGGCGCTTGCCGGGGCGGTAGGGGTGCAGGCCCAGCGGCAGCAGGGCGCCGGGCGGCGCGGCCAGGCCGGTCTCCTCCGTCAGCTCGCGGCGGGCGGCGGCCTCGAACGCCTCGTCGCCCTCTGCCTGGCCCTTGGGGATGTCCCAGCGCGGCGAGCCGGTGGCGTGGCCGAGCAGCAGCAGCGCCCCGTCGGTGACCAGGACGCCGCAGCTCGTCACGGCCATGGCGGGACTGCCGCACAGGGGAAGGATCGGTGCATTCCGGGGCTCCTGGTCGGGGCGGCGGCGTCGGGGCGGGTGGCGGTTCGGGAACCCCTGGCGCCGCGCATGGTTGTCCCGGCAGCGCGAATCCAGGAGCACGTGATGACCTACGACACCTACGACAAGACCGCCCGCACCCTGGCCGACCGCTACCGCAGCGACGGATCGACGTCGCGCGCGGTCCAGGTCGCCGGGCGGGACGCGGCGGCGACGGCGCGCGACGCGGCCGGTACGCTGAGCGGGCGCGTGCGGGAGCAGCCGCTGGTCGCGGTCATGGTCGCGGCGGCGATCGGCTACATCGTCGGGCGGATCGGGCGGCATATCTGAGGGACGCAAGGCAGCAAGGCCGGGCTCTGCCCGGACCCGCCAGGGGCGAGCCGCCCCTGGACCGGCGCTTTCTAGGCAAGGCCAAGTCCGGGGCGACTTGCCCTGGCAGAGCCTCGACCTTGCTTCACTCCGCGGCCATCCCCGCGGCCTGCGTCAGGTCCACCGACAGCAGCCGCGAGACGCCGCGCTCCTGCATGGTGACGCCGTAGAGCCGGTCCATGCGCGCCATGGTGACGGCGTGGTGGGTGACGACGAGGAAGCGGGTGCCGGTCTCGGCGGCCATGTCGGAGAGCAGGGCGCAGAAGCGGGCGACGTTGGCGTCGTCGAGCGGGGCGTCGACCTCGTCGAGCACGCAGACCGGGGCGGGCTGGCAGCGGAAGGTGGCGAAGATCAGCGCGAGCGCGGTCAGCGCCTGCTCGCCGCCGGAGAGCAGGGACAGGGTGGCGGGGGTCTTGCCGGGGGGCTGGGCGTAGATCTCCAGGCCGGCCTGCAGCGGGTCGTCGCTGCCGACCAGGGCCAGGTGGGCGCGGCCGCCGCCGAACAGGCGGGCGAACAGCTGGCGGAACTGGCGGTCGACCTGCTGGAACACGGCGGCCAGGCGCTCGCGGCCCTCGCGGTTGAGGCTGCCGATTGCGCCGCGCAGGCGGTTGACGGCGGTGGCGATGTCCTCGCGCTCGCGGGCGATGGCGTCGAGGCGAACGGCGGCGGAGTCGGCCTCGGCCTCCGCGCGCAGGTTGACGGGGCCCATGGCGTCGCGCTCGGCGAGCAGGCGATCCAGGCGGCGGCGGGCGCGCTCCTCCTCGGCGGGGCCGGAGCCTGCGCGGATGGGGGGGAGGGTGGCGGCCTCGCCCAGGCGCTCGGCAGTGCGTGCGGCGACGGCGTCGAGGGCGGCAGCGGCCTGCGACAGGGCGGACTCGGCGCGCAGGGACGACTCGCGCCCGGCGGCGGCGGCTGCTTGGCCGGCGTGGTGGGCGGCGGCGGCAAGGCGGGCTTCTTCCTCGGCGGCGGCGAGCGTGGACGCGGCGGTTTCGTGTTCGGCGATCGCGTCGTCCAGTGCAGCCCGTGCGTGCGCGGTCCGGCCGCCGGAGCGCGCGGGCGCCGCGGCCAGCGCGTCGCGTGCCACGGTTTCCGCGATGAGCCGGCGCTCCATCTCCATGGCCCGGGCGGCTGCGGCGGCGAGGCGGTCGGTCTCGGCGCGGCTTCCGTCGATTGCCGCGCGGCGCGACGCCACGCGGCTCCGCTCCTCGCCCAGGCCGTGCAGGGCGGCGCGGGCGGCCGCCTCGGTGTCGCGGGCCGCGAGCAGGACCTGCTCGGCCGCGGCGGCGTCGCATTGCAGCACGGTCGGGTCCGCCAGCACGGCCAGCGCCTGCCCCGCCTCCGACAGGGCGGCGGCGGACCGGGTCGCCTCCGCGTCCAGGCGGGCGAGCTGCGGCGACAGCGCGTCCAGGCGGGCGGCGGCGGCGGCATGCC
>CAXSER010000070.1:0-9859 GCA_964236315.1 uncultured Acetobacteraceae bacterium
CCCTCCGCTGGCCATTCCAATGGCCCAGGCGGGCCATCGGAACCTTTGGCCAGCTACGCCCGGACCCGCAAAGGGTCCGAGGACCCTTTGATCCCTTGACTTGAGCAAGGGATTCTCAAGGCGAGCCTTGAGCGGAGTCCAGAGGCAGAGCCTCTGGCCTTGCCTTCCTCGCCCGCTACGCCCTGGCGCGGCTGGCGCCCGGCTGCGCCAGCTCCACCAGCGCGGCCTCGACGGTCTCCCCGGGCACGCTGACCGCGGTGCCCGGCGCCGCGGGTGCGCGCAGCCGGCCGGCGACCGCGAACGCGGCGGCCAGGGCGAGCAGGCCGAACACCACGCCGCCGGCGGCCTGGCCGAACAGCACGCCGGCGGGGCCGTAGTGCAGGCCGAGGGTCACGAACGGGATGGTGCCCAGCGTCGCGCGGCCCCAGTTGAACGCGGTGGCCAGGATCGGCCGGCCGAGGTTGTTGAACGCGGCGTTGGCCACGAACAGCGCGCCCACGAACACGAAGCCCGGCGCGGTCCAGTCGCAGAACAGCCGGATCAGCTCGGCCTGCGCGCCGGTGGCGGAGAACAGGGCGACCAGCAGGTCCTGCAGCAGCACGAGCAGCACCCAGACCGCGAGCACGCAGCCTGCGACCAGGGCGAGGGAGCTGCGCAGGGTCTGGCGCACGCGGTCGAGCTGCCCGGCGCCGAGGTTCTGCGACAGGATCGGGCCGACGGCGCCGGTGAGCGCGAACACGAAGCCGAAGGCGACGGGGGTGATGCGGTCCACGGTGGCCTGACCCGCGACCGCGGCCAGGCCGAAGCCGGCCATGGCATGGGTGGTGTAGGCGCTGCCGACGGGGGTCGCGAGGTTGGTCAGCATCGCCGGGGTGGCGACGCGGGCGACGTGGCGGGCGTCGGCGCCGACGCGGGGCCAGTCCGGGCGCTGCAGCAGGCCGTGGCGTCGCACCGCGTGCAGGCCGAGGAAGGCGACGCAGCCGCGCGACAGCACGGCGCTGATCGCGGCGCCGCCGAGGCCGAGGTGGAGGGCGAAGATCAGCACGGGGTCGAGCACGGCGGCGACCGCGGCGCCGGCCAGGGCGATGGTCATGGAGCGTCGCGCGTCGCCCACGGAGCGCAGCAGGGCGGAGGAGGCCATGCCGAGCACGACCAGCGGCAGGAACGGGCCGGCGATGGCGAGGTAGCGCCAGGCCTGTCGGTGCGCCTCGCCGCGGGCGCCGAGCGCGTCGAGGATCGGGTCCAGGCCCGCCACGGTGAGCAGGCCGAGGCCGAGCATGATGGCCGCCATCACCACGAGGCAGGCGCTGGCGATGCGGCGCGCGTCGGAGTGCGCGCCCGCGCCGATGGCGCGCGAGACGACGGCGCCCAGCCCGATGGTCATGCCGATGGCGACCGAGATCTGGAAGTAGCCGACGGCGCCGGTGAAGCCGGCCGCGGCGGTCAGGGCGGGGTCGCCGAGCAGGGAGATGTAGAACAGGTTGAGCAGGTCGACGACGAACACGGCGACCAGGCCGACGGCGCCGGTTGCGGACATGACCGCGACGTGGCGGGTGATCGAGCCTGCGAGGAAGCGCGCGCCCTGCGGCGGGCGGCCCTGCGGCAAGGGAGGCCGCGGGGCGGCTGGGATGGCTCGTGCGGCGGGCATCGGGAGTTCCGGAGCGGCAGGCATTGTCACGCAAACTCCACGGCGCGCGGGTCGTGCCGCGGACGCGGACCATGCAGGGTAGATCGTGCCAGATGGCTGCCATTCCACCCCGGAATCAGCGGGGCTGCCTTGCGACGCGCCGGCGGCGCAGGGCGGGAATTGTTGCGGATACGACAAGGCCTGCCGTAGGAGAGGGCCACGGAAGCGGAATGCCGTGTCCCACGGGTCGCAACGTGGCGTTGATTTCGGGATGAAGTCTCGTGTATAGAGACGGTCCCTGATGTGGAGCGCGCGACGATGAATGCCATCACCGGCACCGAATTCCGGCTGGATGCGGGCCTGCAGGGCTCGGCGTCGGGGTTCGGGCCGGACCTGGCCGACGTGGTGGACCGCTTCCTGGTGGTGGCGCGGATGCAGCCGCAGCATCCGGCGGTGGTCACGCCGAGCGAGACGCTGAGCTACGGCGAGCTGGAGCGCCGCGTGCGGCTGCTGGCGGCGCAGTTCGCGCAGGTGGCGGCGCCGTGCGTGCTGGTGGCGCTGCCGCAGGGGGCGGACGCGTATGCCGCGATGCTGGCGGCAGGCCTGGCGGGCGGGCACTACACGCCGCTCAACGTCGCGGCCCCGCCGGCCAAGCTGCGCCGGGTGGCGGAGCTGCTGCGGCCGGACTTCATCGTGGGCGCCCCGGAGATGACGGCGGCGCTGGCGGTGGGCGACGCTGTGTGCCTCGACCCGGAGCGGCTGTCGCCGCTGCCGCCCTTCGAGGGCACCGGGGAGCGGCACGCGCAGGCGTACACGATCTTCACCTCCGGCTCGACGGGGATGCCGAAGGGCGTGATGGTGCCCCGCGCGGCGCTGAACCACTACGTGCAGTGGCTGGGCGAGAGCGTGGGGTTCGGTCCCCATGACAGGGTGTCGCAGTTCCCCAACATCGCCTTCGACCTCAGCGTGATGGACATCTACGGGGCGCTCTGCTTCGGCGCGAGCCTGCACCCCGTCACCGGGCAGGGCGACCGGCTGATGCCGGCGCGCATGATCGAGCGCGAGCGCATCACCGTGGCGGTGTTCGTGCCCAGCGTGATCAGCCTGATGATGCGCGTGCGCGAGGCCACCGCGCGCCGGCTCGGCACGGTGCGGCGCTTCGTGGTGTGCGGCGAGGCGCTGCGCCCGGCGCAGCTGGCGGCGGTGTTCGCCGCCTGCCCGGGCGCGGTGGTGCAGAACACCTACGGGCCGACGGAGGCGACGGTGTCGATGACCTCGGTCGAGCTGCGCGCCGCTGACCACGGCCGCGCATGCGGGGCGACGGTGGCGATCGGCGACGCGATCCCCGGCATGGGGCTGCACCTGGTGGGCGGCCCGCACGCGGACGAGGGCGAGATCGTGATCACCGGGCCGCAGCTCGCCGTCGGCTATCTCGGCGATCCCGTCCGCACGGCGGCGGCGTTCCGCGAGGTCCTCGTCGAGGGCGAGCCGGTGCTCGGGTACTACACGGGCGACTGGGCGGAGCGGCGCGGCGGGCAGGTGTTCTTCCGCGAGCGGGTGGACTTCCAGGTCAAGGTGCACGGGTTCCGCATCGAGCTGGACGAGGTTGCCGACGCCTTCGCGCGCTCGGGCTGGCCGGTGGTGTGCGTGTTCAAGCGCGGCGAGGGCCTGGCCGCCGTGGTGGAGCGCCGCGACGGCGCGGAGCCGGACCTGGTGGCGCTGCGCCACGCGCTGCTGGAGCGGATCGAGGCGCACGCGGTGCCCGAGCAGATCCGGGTGATCGACGCGATGCCGCGCAACGACAACGACAAGGTGGACCGCGGGCTGGCGATGGCCTGGTTCGAGGCGGCGGCCTAGCCAAGGCCAGGGCCCTGCCCCATGGCCTGGAAGCGGGGACCCGCCAGGGCGAGCCGCCCTGGACCGGCATTCCTGTCGCCACACCCCGTGGGGACGTGCCGCCGGCCTGAAGTCGAGGTTCCCAAAGGCTTCGCCTTTGGCGGAGTTCGAGGCAGAGCCTCGACCTTGCGTCCTTCCCGTCCGCCCTGCACTCCCTCCCGCATGGTCCGTGAAGCGAGCAGCACCCGAGTCGCGACCACCCTGGTGTTCCTGCTCAACGGCTGCCTGCTCGGCGCGTGGGCGACCGAGGTGGCGCCCCTGCGCGAGCGTCTCGGGCTGTCGCCGGGCGTGCTGGGCGGCGTGCTGCTGTGCGGGGCGGCGGGCGCGCTGGTGGCGATGCCGCTGTCGGGGCGGCTGATCGCGCGCTTCGGCACGGGCCAGGTGATCCAGGCCGGAGCGGTGGCGAGCTGCGCCGCGCTGGTGGGGGCTGTGTCGGCGCCGGGACTGTGGGCGCTGTGCCTGTGCCTGCTGGGGTTCGGCGCGGGGTTCGGCACGGTGGATGTCGCGATGAACGCCGAGGCGGTGCGGGTGGAGCAGCGTGCGGGGCGGCCGATCCTGTCGTCGGTGCACGGGATGTGGAGCCTGGGGTCGTTCTGCGGCTCGGCGGGCGGGGCGGCGCTGCGGGGTGCGGTGCCGGCGCGGGTGCAGATCGGGCGGGTGGCGGGGACGTGCGGGGTGGCGCTGCTGGGCGCGGGGGGGGTGCTGCGCCGGCGGCCGGGCGGGGCGGAGGCGGCGGGGGCGGCCGAGGCGGGAGCGGGGAAGGGGCGGGCGGACGAGACGGGGACGAACGGGCCAGGGACGGCCGAGGCGGCCGGGTCGCCCGGCCCGGCGCGGCCGTGGGCGCGGCCAGGGCTTCTGCTGGCGGGGGCGATGATGTCGCTGTCGTTCGCGGTGGAGGGGGCGGTGCTGGACTGGGGCGCGGTGTACCTGCGCGACGTGAGGCACGTGCCGGTGGCGCTGGCGGCGTCGGGGTTCAGCGCGTTCTCGGTCACGATGATGGCAATGCGGTTCGGGGGCGACCGGGTGCGGGCGCGGCTGGGCGACGACCGGGTGCTGCGGGCGTCGCTGGGGGCGACGGCGGGGTTCGCGCTGCTGCTGTGGGCGGGACCGCTGTGGCTGTCGCTGCTGGGCTTCGCCCTTGCGGGCGCGGGGGTGGCCAACGTGGTGCCGGTGCTGTTCGCGGTGGCGGGGACGCGGGCCGCGGGCGGTCGCGCGGCGGGGCGGGGCGGCGGGGCGAGGCAGACGGACCCGGCGAGGCAGACGGACCGGGCGCGGGAGATGGGCGAGGCGAGGGAGACGGGCGAGGCGAGGGAGACGGGCGAGGCGGTCGGGGTGGCGTCGATCCTGGGATATGCCGGGGTGCTGGGCGGGCCGCCGATGTTCGGGCTGATCGCGCAGGCCAGCTCGGTGGGCACGGCGCTGGGGGTGGCGGGGACGCTGTGCGCGGCGGTGGGGCTGGCGGGCGGACTGACCGTGCGGCTGCGGGGGCGCTGAGCGCGGGGCGGTCCTGCCGGCGTCCGTGTGCGGCCCGGCGCGGCAACTGTGCCGGGCGGGGCAGGTTAGGGACCGCGAACGGCGGGACGCGGGCCACGATGCCGGCGGCGCCGCGCCAGCACAGGGGACGAGAGCATGAGCAGAGATCCGAACGCGGGTGGGAACAACGACAGCCACGCCCGCTCGGCCAAGGCGCAGAAGGCGGACGAGGTCCAGGCCGCCGGGACCGCGAAGGCGGGCGGCGCGCACGGCGAGGACTTCGTGCCCGAGGGCGGGGTGGCGCCGTCGCCGTTGCACAAGAAGGGCGAGCCGATGCCGGCCGCCTCGCGCGCCGCGGCCGAGGGCAACGAGACGGCGGGCACCAGCAGCGCCACCGTCGGCAAGGCGGAGAAGGAGGCGGCGGCGCGCAATGCGGAGCTGACGAAGACGCAGGACGGGCGCGGCCACCGCAAGCACGACTGAGGCAGCAAGGCCGGGCTCTGCCCGGACCCGCCAAAGGCCGGGCCTCTGGAATGCCTTCCTTAGAAGAGGGATTCCAAAGGCAAGCCTTTGGCGGAGTTCGAGGCAGAGCCTCGACCTTGCTTCCTGCCTGCTCAGAGCTTCGGCACGTCCATGCCCCGCTGCACCGCCGGCCGTGCGCCCACGGTGTCCAGCCAGCGGCGCAGGGCCGGCTTGGTGGCCACGCTCTCGCCCAGGAGCTCCTTCAGCGAGCCCCCGGCGTTGATCGCCCAGGGGTAGGTGGCGATGTCGGCGATGCTGTACTCGTCGCCGGCGAGGAAGGGCGACGCGGCGAGGCGGCGCTCGAGGACGCCGAGCAGGCGATCGGCCTCCGCGCGGAAGCGCTCGATCGCCGGCGGGTTCCGCTCCTTGGCGAAGACGCCGAAATAGCCGAGTTGGCCGAACATCGGGCCGAGGCCGCCGACCTGCCAGTTCAGCCACTCCAGCGTGCGGTAGCGCCCCGGCCCGGAGCGCGGCAGGAAGCGGCCGGTCTTCTCGGCGAGGTAGGTCAGGATGGCGCCGCTCTCGAAGACGGAGAGCGGGCCGCCTTCCGCCCCGTCGTCCACGAGGGCGGGGATCTTGTTGTTCGGCGAGATCGCGAGGAAGTCCGGGGCGAACTGCTCGCCGCGGGTGATGTCGACCGGGTGCGCCACGTAAGGCAGGCCCAGCTCCTCCAGCATGATCGAGACCTTGCGGCCGTTCGGGGTGGTGAAGGTGTGGAGCGTGAGCATGGGGTGCGTCCTCTGGAGGGAGGGGGCCCGCAACGCCTTTGCCAGGCCGTCCGCGGCCGCGGTGCGGCAGCGAAGGCCTGGCATCGGCCGAGGCTGCCCGGTCCCGTCCGGCAGTACGGGGCAGGCGCTTCGAGCGGGGGGCGCGGCGAGGGGCGCTGCGGCACGACGCCGGGCCGATCGGGAAGGGGGCAGTGGAAGGAAGCAAGGCCGGGCTCTGCCCCGACCCGCCAAAGGCCGGGGGCCTTTGGAAACCCGCCCCTCAGGGAGAAGACTTCGGGGCGGACCTTTGGCGGGGCCGGGGGCGGAGGTTCAGAGGGCGCGGCGTCCGGCCACCGCGTGGTAGACCACGAGGACCACGACGGCGCCGATCACGGCGACGACCAGGCTGTAGAGGTTGAGGCCGGTGACGCCGACCTGGCCGACCGCGTCGAAGATGAAGCCGCCGACGATGGCGCCGACGATGCCGAGCACGATGTCGAGCACCAGGCCCTGGCCGCTGCGGTTGACGATCTTGCTGCCGATGAAGCCGGCGATGAGCCCCAGGATGATCCAGGCGAGGATGGACATGGCGGTCTCCGGGGCGCGGGCCGCGTGCGCGGTGGCCGGGCGAGGTGGGTTTCGGGTGCGTGCGGTCGGGCCGGGAGGCGGGCCGGCGGCGGGACAGGTCCCGCCGCCGGGGTCGCGGGATCAGAGGCTGCGGTAGCGCTCGCGCGAGGCGGCGATCTCGGCCTCGGTCATGGCGGGAGCGGCGGTGTCGTGCTTCTCCCAGCCCTCGGTCTGGTACGAGGTGCGCAGCGCGGCCGGGTCGAGGCGGCTCTGGTTGTTCATCACCGACTCGACCTGGGCGGCCTCGGCGTCGTCGGCCTGGACGCTGACCAGGGTGCCGCCGCGCCGCACGCCCTCGGAGTAGACGTGGGCGTCGTTCTCGTGGACGCCCGCGCCGGTCAGCATGCCGAGCAGGCCGCCCGCGCCCGCGCCGACGCCGGCGCCGGTCAGGGTGGCGACGAGCCAGCCGGCGGCGACCACGGGGCCGACGCCGGGGATGGCGAGCGCGCCGATGCCGGCGAGCAGGCCGGCGCCGCCGCCGAGCACGGTGCCGAGGCTGGCGCCGGTCGCGGTGCCCGCGCCCTCGTCGGTGGTGGGCGCCACGCTGTCGGGATCGCCGGTGCCGAGGCGGGTGCCGCCGGCGGTGCCGGCGGTGGAGGCGCCGCTGGACTGGCTGTTGGCGACGAGGCTGATGCGGTCGTGGGCGATGCCGGCCGCCTCGAGCGCGTTCACGACGCTGACGGCGTCGTCGTAGCTGTCATAGAGGTGGGTGATCGTGCGCATGACCATGGGAAGGCTCCTGGTTCTCGGTTGCTCGGGTGGTGCGGCGGCCGCCCTCGCGGGCGGCGGCCTGGCTACTGCGCGTCGCCGGCGCCGCTGTTGCCCTTGTAGTCGACCCACACGGCGGTGGCGGCGCCGTCGTGCATGGCCTGGCCGCGCCACACGCCGTTGCTGTCCTTCTTCAGGCCGGTGACGTGGCTGAAGCCGCGCGCGGCGAGCCGGCGGCTGACCTCGCCGCGGGTGAAGGAGTTGGCGCCGTGCGCCGGGGTGGTGGCGTTGGCCGGGGTGGTGACGACGGCCTGGTTGTCGTTGCCCGACGCCGACGCGGTGCCGGCCGGCGTGCCGGGGGTCATGCCCGAGGACGTGCCCTGGCCGGCGGGCGCCGCCATTCCGGTGGTGTGGGCCGCGGTGCCGGTCTGGCTCATGCCGGTCTGGCCGGTCGTGGTCTGGGTGGAGGTGGTCTGGGCCAGGGCGAGGCCGGGCGCCAGGGCGAGGGCGACGGCGAAGGTCGCTGCGGCAAGGCCGTGTGCTGCGGGTTTCATGGTGCCTCCAGGTGCTGGTTGGGGGCGGCACATGGCGTGCTGCCCCGGTCTCCGAGAGCGGGTTGCAGGGCAAGCGTGACCTGCAGCCTGTGGTCGCGAACCCCCGGCGGGGATCCCGCGGCATGGAACGCGCCGGAGCCGGCGTCGTTGCCGCCACGCGACCTCCCGTCCAGGGGTCTGCGATGACGGCGCGGCATGGCCGCGCCGTCAGGGAAGGCCAGAGGGTCGCCGCGGCGTCGTGTCGCACGCCCGGTTCTGTCCGGACGGCGGGGATACGCGGGCGACCGGCTCGCGTTCCGCAGTATTCGGCGCAATCTCAGGACAGCGTCAAATGATCCGCCAGTCCGTTACTTTTGCACCAGGGCGGCGTGAGATCCGCACTAGCCGGCAGGCGAACGGTCCGTGCCGCGGCTCCCGCCGCCGGCGGCCGCGGCGCCGCCAGTCCTGGCCCCGGTCCCGGCCCCGGACCTGGCAGGGGGATGGGCGGCGGCCAGGCCGCGCTCGCGCGCCCAGACCACGGCGGCGCCGCGACGGGCCACGCCGATCTTGCGGTACAGCTTCGAGACGTGGTTGCGCACCGTGTTGCGCGCGATCGACAGGGCGTCGGCGATGGCCGCGTCGTCCAGGCCGCGCGCCATCAGCGACAGCACCTCGCGCTCGCGGGCGGAGAGGTCGTCGGGCAGGGCGCCGGTGTCGCCCTCGCGCCCGGGGGTGGTGAGCCGGGCCATCTTCTCGACGATCTTCTGGCCGAGCCAGGGCCCGTCGCGCATCACCGCGTCGATCGCCTCCATCAGCTCGGTCTCCGTGCGGCGGCGCTCGGCGATGTCCTGCATCACGCACAGCACGCAGGCCTCGCCGCCGATGACCACGGTGTCGGCCGAGAGCAGGTGGTCGTGGAGCGCGCCGCCCTTCGCGCGCAGCGGCACGTCGACGCCGCGCAGCCGCCCGACCTCGCGCGCCTGGCGCTCGACGCTGGCCTGCGCCTCGCCGCCGCCCCAGAGCTGCAGCGCCCCCGTGGTGCGCCCGCACGCCTGGTCGGCCCGCCAGCCGGTCGCCGCGCAGAACGCGTCGTTGACGCTGACCACGCGCAGGCCGTCGAGCGCCACCACCAGCATCGGCGCCGGCGCCAGGTGGAAGGCGGCCGCGAAACGCTCCTCGCTCTGCCGCAAGGCCAGCTCGGCGCGGTGGCGCGGGTCGAGGTCGACGAAGGTGAACAGCATGCACGCCACGTCGCCGACGCAGATCGGGTGGCCGGCCACGATCACCAGCCGGCGGCTGCCGTCGCCGCAGCGCAGCCGCGCCTCCTGCTGGCGTATGGTCTTTCCCGCGCGAAGGTGGGCGATGGCCGTGTCGCGGTGTGCGGCGTCCTCCAGCACGTCCAGCTCGTAGGTCGTGTGGCCGAGCACCGAGTCGCGGGTGTGGCCGGTCATCTCCAGGAAGCCCGTGTTGACCTTGACGTAGCGCAGGTCCGACAGCCGGCAGATCACCGCCGGCGCCGGGTTGGCGGCGAAGGTGTCCTCGAATCGCTCCTCCGCGTCGACCTCCTCGGTGAGGTCGCGCATCACCAGCGCCAGGCAGTCGGGGGCCTCGCCCGCGCCGTCCGCGTGCCCCTGGCCGGCGGGACGGGGCGGGCCCCCGCGGGCGAGCGCCAGGGCGTGGATGCGCCAGGTCCAGCGCGGGGCGCCGCCCGGCCGCTCCAGGGTGACGGTGAGGTGGCCGAACGCCTCGCCGCGCGCCAGCCGGTC
>CAXSER010000071.1:0-9820 GCA_964236315.1 uncultured Acetobacteraceae bacterium
TCGAAGCCCGGCGCGCCACAGGCCGCCGCGTCGGCTCCGTCCGCCGCCCCGGTCTCGGTCGCCGGCCCCGCCGCGCTGACCGGCGCCGTCCCGGTGACGGTGCCCGCGCCCACCCCGCCGTCGCGCCCGGCCGACGTCGCGATCACCGCGCCGCACCAGCGTCTGCCCAACTCCAACATCCGCCGCACGATCGCGCGCCGCCTGTCCGAGTCCAAGCAGTTCACGCCGCACTTCTACTGCTCGATCGACGTGGAGCTGGACGCGCTGCTCGATCTGCGCGCCAAGCTCAACGCGAAGTCCCCCGCATCGGGCCCGGGCGCGTTCAAGCTCTCCGTCAACGACCTGCTGATCAAGGCCAGCGCCGCCACCCTGCGCGAGGTGCCGGGCGTCAACGCCAGCTACACCGACGAGGCGATCCTGCAGTTCGACGACGTCGACATCTCCGTCGCCGTCTCCATCCCCGACGGCCTGATCACGCCGATCATCCGCAACGCCGACCGCAAGGGCCTCTCCACGATCTCCAACGAGGCCAAGGATCTGGTCGCCCGCGCCCGTGCCGGCAAGCTCAAGCCCGTCGAGTTCCAGGGCGGCACCTTCTCGATCTCCAACATGGGCATGTTCGGCGTGCGCGACTTCGCCGCCATCATCAACCCGCCGCAGGGTGGCATCCTCGCCGTCGGCGCCGGCGAGAAGCGCGCCGTCGTGCACGGTGGCGCGCTGGCCGTGGCCACGGTGATGACCGTCACCCTGTCCGTCGACCACCGCTGCATCGACGGCGCGCTCGCCGCGCAGTGGGTCGCGGCGTTCAAGCGCATCGTCGAGGACCCGCTGAGCCTGATGCTGTGACCCCCGTCTCCCGAGACGAGGCCACCTACCGCGACGCCACGCCGGACGACGTTCCCGCCCTGCTCGCCCTGATCGGCGAGCTTGCGGCCTACGAGCGGCTGTCCCACGAGGCCGTCGCCAGCCACGCCGACCTGCACGACAGCCTGTTCGGCGCCACGCCGCGCGCCCACGCGATGCTGGCCGAGCAGGGCGGCGCGGTCGCGGGCATGGCCGTGTTCTTCTTCAGCTTCTCCACCTTCACCGGGCGGTCCAGCCTGTACCTGGAGGACGTGTTCGTCCGGCCGGCCCACCGGGGCCAGGGCATCGGGCGGGGGTTCTTCCGGCGTCTGGCCGGGCGCGCCGTCGCGGAGCGGTGCGGGCGGATGGAGTGGTCGGTGCTCGACTGGAACGAGCCGGCGCTGGCGTTCTACCGCGCGCTCGGGGCGGAGCCGCGGGCGGGGTGGACCACCATGCGGCTGGTCGGGGACGGGCTGGCGGGCGTGGCAGGAAGCAAGGCCGGGCTCTGCCCGGACCCGCAAAGGGTCCGAGGACCCTTTGATCCCATTCCCTAAGTCAAGGTTTCCAAAGGCGAGCCTTTGGCGGAGTCCAGAGGCAGAGCCTCTGGCCTTCCTTTCTCCAGGAGCCTCCCGATGCCCGAGCAGTCCTTCGACCTGATCGTCCTCGGCGGCGGCCCCGGCGGCTACGTCGCCGCCATCCGCGCGGCCCAGCTCGGCCTCAAGGCGGCCGTGGTGGAGCGCGAGCACCTCGGCGGCATCTGCCTGAACTGGGGCTGCATCCCCACCAAGGCGCTGCTGCGCTCCTCGGAGATCAACCACCTCCTGCACCATCTCGGGGAGTACGGCTTCTCCGCCGACAACATCCGCTTCGACCTGCCCGCGGTGGTCAAGCGCTCGCGCGGCATCTCCAAGCAGCTCGCCTCCGGCGTCGGCCACCTGCTGAAGAAGAACAAGGTGCCGGTGTTCACCGGCACCGGCCGCCTCGCGGGCAGGAACACGGTGCAGGTCGAGGGCAAGGACTCGGTCACGCTCACGGCGCCGCACATCATCCTCGCCACCGGGGCCCGTGCCCGGCAGCTTCCCGGGCTGGAGACCGACGGGAGGCTGGTCTGGTCGTACCGCGAGGCGATGGTGCCCGACATCATGCCGCAGCGTCTGCTCGTGGTGGGCAGCGGCGCCATCGGCATCGAGTTCGCGAGCTTCTACCGCAACATGGGCGCCGAGGTGACCGTGGTGGAGATCGCCGAGCGCATCCTTGCCGCCGAGGACGAGGAGATTTCCGCATTCGCCCGCAAGGCGTTCGAGAAGCAGGGCATGCGCATCCTCACCGCGGCCAGGCTCGGCGCCGTGCGGAAGGGGGAGAACGAGGTCACCGTCTCGATCGACCATGGCGGGAAGACCACCGAGCAGACCTTCGACCGGGTGATCTCCGCGGTGGGCATCGTCGGCAACGTGGAGGACCTCGGACTGGAGGGGACCGGCGTCGTGGTCGAGCGGACCCACGTGCTGATCGACGAGTTCTGCCGCACCGGCGAGGCGGGGGTGTACGCGATCGGCGACATCGCGGGCGCGCCCTGGCTCGCGCACAAGGCCAGCCACGAGGGCGTTGTCTGCGTGGAGAAGATCGCGGGTGTTCCCGACGTGCACCCGATCGACTGGAGCAACATTCCCGGCTGCACCTACTGCCGGCCGCAGGTCGCCTCCGTGGGCTGGACGGAGGCGCGCGCCAGGGGGGAGGGGAGGGAGCTGCGCGTCGGGCGCTTCCCGTTCATCGGCAACGGCAAGGCCATTGCCATGGGCGAGCCGGAGGGCCTGGTGAAGGTCGTGTTCGACAAGTCGAGCGGCGAGCTGCTGGGCGCGCACATGATCGGCGCGGAGGTCACGGAGATGATCCAGGGGTACGCCATCGCGCGCACGCTGGAGAGCACGGAGGTCGAGCTGATGCACACCGTGTTCCCGCACCCCACCGTGAGCGAGACCATGCACGAGGCGGTGCTCGACGCCTGGGGGCGGGCCATCCACTTCTGACGCGAAGCAAGGCCGGGCTCTGCCCGGACCCGCCAGGGGCGAGCCGCCCCTGGACCGGCACTTTCTAAGCAAGGCCAGTCCAGGGGGGCTCCCCCTGGCGGAGTTTGAGGCAGAGCCTCGACCTTGCTTTCGCCTCGGGTCCTCTCCGCTTGCCGATCCTTGCGCCCGCGCCCAGATACCGGCAGCCCGGAGGCGACCGCACCGATGCCCACCCGTCTGCTCATCGATCACCGCGACGCCCCGCGCCATCCGGAGAAGCTGCACCGCCCGGACAATCCCGGCGCGCGCAAGCCCGACTGGATCCGCGTCCGCGCGCCGCAGCACCCGGTGTACCACGAGACCCGCGCGCTGATGCGCGAGCACGGCCTGGTCACGGTGTGCGAGGAGGCGGCCTGTCCCAACATCGGCGAGTGCTGGTCGCAGCGCCACGCCACCATGATGGTGATGGGCGACACCTGCACCCGCGCCTGCGCCTTCTGCAACGTCCGCACCGGCGTGCCCGCGCCGCTCGACGCGGACGAGCCGCGCCGCGTCGGCGAGGCGGTGGCGAAGCTTGGCCTGCGCCACGTCGTCGTCACCTCGGTCGACCGCGACGACCTGGCCGACGGTGGCGCGGGGCACATCGCCGCGGTGATCCGGGCCGTGCGCGACGCGGCGCCGGCGACCACGATCGAGGTGCTGACGCCCGACTTCCTCCGCCGGCCCGAGGGCGCGGCCACCGTCACCGCGGCGCGGCCGGACGTGTTCAACCACAACCTCGAGACCGTGCCGCGGCTCTACCCGACGATCCGCCCGGGGGCGCGCTACTTCCAGTCGCTGCGGCTGCTCGACGAGGTGCGCCGGCTCGATCCTTCGATGTTCACCAAGTCCGGCCTGATGGTCGGCCTGGGCGAGACGCGCGCGGAGATCGGCCAGGTGATGGACGACCTGCGCGTGGCGGGGGTGGATTTCGTGACGCTCGGGCAGTACCTGCAGCCCACCGCGAAGCACGCCGCCGTGGAGCGTTTCGTCACGCCGGACGAGTTCGCGGAGTATGCCGCCATGGCGCGCGCCAAGGGCTTCCTGATGGTCAGCGCCACTCCGTTAACCCGCAGCAGCTACCATGCGGACGCCGATTTCGCCGAGCTGCGCGCCGCCCGCCTCGCTCCCGCCCCGAACGCCCCATCCGCCGAGGTCTGATCCGCCATGCCGACCCACGCCGAGCACAAGCTCGTCCCCTTCACGCCCGAGCAGCTGTTCGACCTGGTCGCAGACGTCGGCCGCTACCCCGAGTTCCTGCCCTGGTGCGCCGGCGCCAGGGTGAGGAGCCGCACCGCCACCGAGGTGGTCGCCGACCTGACCATCGGCTTCGGCCCGTTCCGCGAGAGCTTCACCAGCCGGGTCGAGCTGGACCACCCCCGCGAGATCCGCGTGCACTACGAGAAGGGGCCGTTCCGCTACCTCAACAACCAGTGGACCTTCACCGCGCATCCGCACGGCTGCCGCGTCGACTTCTTCGTCGACTTCGAGTTCCGCTCGCGCCTGCTGCAGTCCGCGATCGGCGTCGTTTTCAACCAGGCGGTCCAGCGCATGGTCAACGCCTTCCTCAAGCGTGCCCGCGACGTCTACGGGCTGCCGGCGACCGCGGCGACGGCGCCTGCCTGAAGGAAGGTCGAGGCTCTGCCTCGAGCTCCGCCAAAGGCTCGCCTTTGGAAACCTCGACCTGGGCCGGCGGCACATCGCCGTCTGACATGCGCCGGTCCAGGGCGGCTCGCCCTGGCGGGTCCAGGGCAGGGCCCCGGCCTTCCCTTCGGCTTGTCACGACTGCACTGCCCCCGCACGCGGCGCCGCGCTATACCGCCCGCCACCCTGAAACGTGTGGAACCGCATGGCCTACGCACCAGCCCGCTTCGACGACGCCCTGATCCGGGTGAATCTGTTCTCCGACACCCAGACCCGCCCGTCGCGCGCCATGCGCGAGGCGATGCTGGACGCCCCGGTCGGCGACGAGCAGCACGGCGCCGACCCGACGATCAACGCCCTGTGCGAGCGCTCGGCCGACCTGCTCGGCAAGGAGGCGGCGGTGTTCATGCCGACCGGGACCATGTGCAACCAGGCGGCGATGCTGACCTGGTGCCGCCCGGGCGACGAGATCCTCGCCCACGAGAGCGCCCACATCCTGACCAGCGAGGGCGGCGGCGTGGCGGCGCTTTCCGGCGCGCAGATCACCGGGCTGCGCGGCCCGCGGGGGCAGTTCGACGTTGCCACCCTGGAGGCGGGCTTCCGCGACCGCTCGCGCTACGAGCCGCCGCAGCGCCTGGTCGCGGTCGAGCAGACCGCCAACTTCGCCGGCGGCACCGTCTGGCCGGTGGAGGCGCTCGACGCCATCGCCGCGCGCGCCCATGCGCAGGGGCTGGCCACCCACATGGACGGCGCGCGCATGATGAACGCCGTGGTCGCCTCCGGCGCCTCGGCCGCCGCGATGTCGGCCGGCTGGGACAGCGTGTGGCTCGACTTCACCAAGGGCCTCGGCGCCCCGCTCGGCGCGGTGCTCGCCGGACCGCAGGCCTTCATCGACGACGTGTGGCGCTGGAAGCAGCGGCTCGGCGGCGCGCTCCGCCAGGGGGGCATGTGCGCGGCCGGCTGCCTGTACGCGCTCGACCACAACATCGACCGGCTCGCCGAGGACCACGAGAACGCCCGCCTGCTCGCCCGCGGCCTCGCCGGCGTCGAGGGCATCGAGGTCGAGCTGCCGGAGACCAACCTCGTCTACTTCGACACCCGCGGCACCGGGATGGAGGCCGCGGCCCTCGCCGACGCGCTGGTCGGGCAGGGCGTCGCGATCTCCGCGATGGGGCGATACCGCGGGCGCGCCTGCACCCATCTCGACGTCGACCGCGCCGGGGTGGCGTTCGCCGAGGCGGCGTTCCACCGCGTCGTTGGCGCGGCCGCCAGCGCGCGGGCGGGCTGAGACGCGGGCGGAGGCAAGGCCAGGGCGCTGCCCTGGACCCGCCAGGGACGGCGTCCCTGGAACGGCGCACGAAAGGTGGCGCGAGTTTGGTTGCCGATCTCGTGCCGGGTGCAATCCGGAGGTGCGACGTAGGATGCAGCGTCAATCCCAGGTGACAGCGGGGGCTGGGCACGTCACGTTGTGGTGCCATCATCCCGGCCCGCAGCGACGAGGAACGCCGATGCCCCAGACCCCTGGATCCGCCGACCGCGCCCCCACCAACCCGTCGCCAGCCGCCGTGCCAACGGCGCGCGCCGGCCTGCGGGTCGCTGCCGCAGGGCTCGCCTCGGCGTTGCTGCTGGCGGCTGTGCCGGCGGCCGCCCAGGTTGCCGTACCGCCGTCGGCTTCGGGCGCCGCCGCCGCTGCGCCGGAGGGGGCCGCGATGACGCCCACCCGCATGCCCCGCCCGGGGTCGAGCATGTCCCTCGAGCGGGAGGGCACCGGGCATGCGCGCAAGACGGCCGAGCAGCGTTTCGAGGACGCGAACACCACCCACGACGGCCATCTGACCGAGGCGCAGGCGCAGGCCGCCCACATGCGCGGCGTCGCCAGCCACTTCGCCGAGATCGACGGCCACCACCGCGGCTACGTCACCCTCGACGAGATCCGCAGCTGGCGCGCCGAACGACGCGCCGAGCGCAAGGCCGCCCGGGAGAAGGCGGCGAAGTAGTCCGCCCGGCCTGCGACAGGCGACGCTGCCGCGTTCGCCCCGGACGCGGCCACCCGCCCGTCTCGGCCACTGCCGGCCACCCGCGAATCCGCGCGCCCGGCCTGTGGCACAGGCCGGGCGCGGATGCGGGTCCGGGGGCGCGGCCCCCCGGCGGGTCCAGGGCAGCGCCCTGGCCTTGCCTGCGGCCGGCCCTGCCCGCGAGGAGCCGGACCCGCCGCCGTCACGCTCAGGAGAAGTTGGCGGCGTTCAGGTTCGTGTAGTTCTGGAACACGATCTTGGTCTGGTCCGACAGGGTCACGGTGGTCGAGCCGCCCGACACCGTCGCCGACTTCAGCACGTCGGCCGCGGTGTCGGCCTTGTAGCCGGACAGCGCCAGCTTGTCGGCCGTCTTGAAGTCGCCGATGACGTCGGTGGCGCCGCCGGTCGCCGAGGCCACGAAGTCGAACACGTTGGCAGCGCCCGCGCCGCCGGTGAGCGAGGTGGCCCCCGCGCCGAGCACGAACACGTCGGCGCCGGTGCCGCCCAGGATCGTGCTCGCCGCATTGCCGCCGAAGAACACGTTGCTGCCGGTGGTCATGCCGGCGTCGACCTTGGCGCCGGTGCCGACGCCGACCAGGTTCGCGCCGCTGCCGGTCAGGGTCATCGTGCCGCCGTCGGCGCCGAACAGGGTGACCGGGGCGGAGCCGCCGACCACGGTGGAGGAGCCCGCGCCGCCGATGAAGGTCAGCGAGCCGTGGCCGGCGGGGCCGAACACCATGTCGTTGCCGGTGCCGGCGAACACGGTGGCGGCCGCCTGGTTGACGCTGATCGTGTTCGAGCCGTCCGAGCCGATCACCGCGGCCGAGCCGGCCAGGCTGTAGCTGCCCTGCGTGCCGCCGAAGATCGTGCCGCCGCCGGCACCGAGGCCGACCTGCTCGTAGGCGCCGGTCGCGGCGACCATCAGCGACCCCGTGCTGCCGGCCACAGTGGCGTGGCTGCCCTCGAGGAACACGAGGCCGGTGCCGGAGCCGGCGTTGATGCGGTCCGCGCTCTCCGACAGCACGACGCTGGTGCCGCTGCCCAGGTTGACGACGTTGGCGCCGGCGCCCGCGTCCACCGTGTCGTTGCCGACGCCGGCGTTGATCGTGTCGCTGCCGTCGCCGGTGGCCACGAAGTAGCTGCCCACGCCGCCGTTGGCGCCCGCCGCGGTCGCGCCGTTGAAGGTGTTGGCGCCGCCGCCGGCCACGAACAGGCCGTTTGCCGTGCCGGCGTTCAGCGTCATGCCCTGCGTGCTGGAGAGCACGCCGTTGAAGCCGCTGGCGGCCCCGGTGACCGTGGTCGCGGAGGCGGCCACGTCGGTGAGGAACACGTAGCCGTCGGGCATCTGCACGTTCGGCTGGGTGCTCAGCACCACGGTCTCGCCCAGGCCGGCGGTGGCGAGCGCGGGGACGGTGACGCCGGGGACCGCGTTGTAGGCGGTCAGCGTGCTGTTGGCGGCCGCGTCGTTGATGATCGCCGCGAACTGCTGGGCGACCGTGAAGTTGGTCACGCCGTTCAGCTGGACGGTGAGGATGTGGTTGTTGGCGCCGGTGACGGTGACTGAGGCCATGGTCGTGATCCTTGATGCGTCTTCGCCGGGTGCCGGCCGGCGCGGGTTGCGTCGTTAATGAGACTGTTAACGGAAACCATTAACGGATGCAACCTGAGATTGTCTCATGCGTGCATTTTTTAGACGATTGTCCCACGGAATCTCGCTTATGGGCGTGCATGATGCCGGCAGGCGGGCTCGCGGTCCGGCGACTGGTTAACCGCCCATGTCGTCCAGCGGGCCGACGACGGCCTTGCGGTTAACGACCGGTGCCAGCGGCTCCGGTCCCGCGGCCGGCCAGGCAGGGTCGAGGCTCCGCCTCGAGCGCCGCTGGGGACTCGTCCCTGGAGTCCGTGGCCTCGGGGTGACGGCGTCCGGGTGCCTCGGGCCTTGGGAGGCACGCACTGGGTCGGGGCGTGCCCGCCGGTGGCGCCGTCAGGCCACGGCGGTTCTAGCCCGCCGACAGCAGCGCGAACGCGTGGCGCACCGTGGCCAGCCGCACCGCGGCGCGGTCGCCGGGGAACACGTGCGACTCCGCGAGGCTCGCCCCGTCGCGCCGCGCCAGGCCGAACCACACCAGCCCGACCGGCTTGGCCGCCGTGCCGCCGCCCGGGCCCGCGACCCCGGTGACCGCGACCGCCAGCTCCACGGGCGAGCGCGCGATCGCGCCTTCCGCCATCGCCCGCGCCACCGCCTCGCTGACCGCGCCGTGGAGCGCGATCAGCGCCGGGTCCACGCCGAGCATCTCCGTCTTCGCGGCGTTCGAGTAGGTGACGAAGCCGCGGTCCACCACGTCCGACGAGCCGGCCACCGCGGTCAGCGCCGCCGCGATCAGCCCGCCCGTGCAGCTCTCGGCCGTCGCCACGCGCTGCCCGCGCGCCCGCAGCAGCGCCAGCAGCACCTCCGCCTCGTGCAGCGTTGCCGCGTCGATCATCGCGCGTCCTCCGCCCCGGCCGCCTCGTGCGACACCCGCCCGGCGGCGATCGCGTCGGTGAAGGCGCGCCAGTCCCGCGTCGCCTGGTCCGCGTAGGCGCGCGCGAACGCGGCCACCGCGCGCGAGAACCCCGCGCCGCCGCAGTAGCCGGACAGCGTCGCCGCGTCGCCGGAGCGGGCGTGGGCGCGCGCCAGAGTGCGCCCGCACAGCAGCGCGTACGACTCCAGCGAGCGCGCCGCGATTCGCGCGCCCACGGCGCCCAGCCGCGCATCCTTGAGCCGCCGGACATAGACGTGCTCCGGCCCTGCCTGCCCGCGTCCTGCCGTCTTGTCCGCGGCCGCCGGCATCCTGGCCCAGCCGAGGAAGCTGTCGCTCGCCGCCTGCATCATCCGCTGCCCCGTCACCACCCGCTCGCCCTGCGCCGCATATCCCGACTCCCCCGCGAACGGTGACAGCACGCTGCCGACCGCCTGCTTGATCTGCAGCAGCAGCGGGTCGCCGTCGCCGGACAGGAACAGCCCGACCGCGCAGAACGTGCCCACGCTGCCCACGCCGACCACCTTGAACGCCCAGTCCGCCAGACGGTAGCGCCCCAGCAGCACCCGGCGATCCTCCTGCAGCGTGCGCCCGTACGCCGCGAACGCCGCGTGCACCGCCGCGTCGTGGCGCGGCAGGCGGAACATCGTGGCCACGTCGTCGCGCAGCCGCCAGCCCGCGCCGTCGCGCGCCAGCAGCCCGTACTGGGTGGCGCCGGCCTCGACCGCGCGCCGCAGCCGCGCCTGCGCGTCCT
>CAXSER010000072.1:0-9812 GCA_964236315.1 uncultured Acetobacteraceae bacterium
GCGGGGCGGCGTTGCGGCGGCGGGCGGGGGTGGGTATGGGTGCGCGATCACACCGGACCCGGTGAGACCCCGGGTGGCTCTTCCGGCCGCCGATCCGCCGGACAACGCGTGCGACACGGCGGCCCATCGCGCGACGGCCGGCCGTGCGTCGACTGCGGGTTTTTTCCGATGACAGCATGGGCGTCCCGCTACGGGGCGGAGTGGTTCGCGGGGGTAGGCGCGCTGCGGCGCGACGTGCTCGCGGGGATGGTGGGGACGTTCGCGCTGATCCCCGAGGTGATCGCGTTCTCGGCGGTGGCGGGGGTCGACCCTCAGGTCGGGCTGTTCGCCTCGTTCGTGCTGGGCGTGGTGCTGGCGGTCGCGGGGGGGCGGCCGGCGATGATCTCGGGGGCGGCGGGGTCGGTGGCGCTGGTGGCCGGCGCGCTGGTGGCGGCGCACGGGGTGCAGTTCGTGCTGGCGGCGACCGTGCTGGCGGGGGGGATGCAGGTCGTCTTCGGGGTGCTGCGGCTCGACGTGCTGATGCGGTTCGTGTCGCGCTCGGTGCGCACGGGGTTCGTCAACGCGCTGGCGATCCTGATCTTCTCGGCGCAGGTGCCGCAGGTGGCGGGGGCGAGCTGGCAGACGTACGCGCTGGTGGCAGGAGGGCTGGCGATCATCTACCTGCTGCCGCGGCTGACGGTGGCGGTGCCCTCGCCGCTGGTGTGCGTGGTGGCGCTGACGGCACTGTGCGCGGCGGTGCCGATGCCGGTGGCGGTGGTCGCGGACCTGGGGCGGCTGCCGGACGCGCTGCCGGGGTTCGCGGTGCCGGGGGTGGCGTTCGACCTCGCGACGCTGCGGGTGGTGGCGCCATACGCGCTGGCGATGGCCGTGGTCGGGCTGCTGGAGTCGATGATGACGGCGAGCGTGGTGGACGAGCTGACGGACACGTCGTCTTCCAAGGCGCGGGAGTGCGTGGGGCTGGGCCTGGGGAACCTGGCGGCGGGGCTGTTCGGGGGGATCGCGGGCTGCGGGATGATCGGGCAGACCGTGGGCAACGTGCGCTACGGCGGGCGCGGGCGGGTGTCGACGCTGACGGCGGGGGTGTTCCTGCTCGTGCTGATGGTGCTGCTGCGGCCTTGGGTGGCGCAGGTGCCGGTCGCGGCCCTGGTGGCGATCATGGTGATGGTGTCGGTGGAGACGTTCTCGTGGGGGTCGCTGCGCGAGCTGGTGCGCCATCCCAAGGTGTCGGGCGTGGTGATGCTGGCCACGGTCGGGGTCACGGTGGCGACGCGCGACCTCGCGGCGGGCGTCGTGGTCGGCGTGCTGCTCAGCGGGGTGTTCTTCGCGTTCAAGGTGATGCGGATGATGGACGTCGCCCGCGAGTACGAGGCGGGGACGGACACGCGGGTCTACCGGGTCAGCGGGCAGGTGTTCTTCGCGAGCGCGCAGGCGATGGCCGAGGCGTTCGACCTACAAGAGGCGGCGGCGCGGGTCAGGATCGACCTGGCGGGGGCGCGGCTGTGGGACATGACGGCCGTGGGGGCGCTGGAGGGGGTGGTCGGGCGGCTGCGGCGGCGGGGGGTTTTGGTCGAGGTGGTGGGGCTGGACGCGGCGAGCGCGGTGCTGGTCGCGCGGCACGGGGCGGGGGTAGGCAGGGGATTCCAGGGAAGGCAAGAATCTTCTTTTCCTGAGGAAAGAGAAGCAAGAAGACCTTGCCCATAGGGTCAGGGACGCGCGGGCGGCCCGGGGTCCTTGTGGGCAAAGTTCCTTGCTTCTTTCTTTCAAGAAAGAACTGCTTCCTGTTCTTCGTGGCGCGTGGGGTTCAGGCGAGGCCGCCGTGGGTCTCGATGAAGCGGGCGATCTCGGGGACGCCCTGGCCGTCGCGGATGTTGGTGAACACGAAGGGGCGGGCGCCGCGCTGCAGGCGGGCGTCGCGCTCCATGACTTCCAGGCTCGCGCCGACGTGGGGGGCGAGGTCGATCTTGTTGATGACGAGCAGGTCGCTGCGGGTGATGCCGGGGCCGCCCTTCCTGGGGATCTTGTCGCCGCCGGAGACGTCGATGACGTAGATCGTCAGGTCGGCCAGCTCGGGGGAGAAGGTCGCGGCCAGGTTGTCGCCGCCGCTCTCGATCAGCACGAGGTCGAGGCCGGGGAAGCGGGCGCGCAGGGTGTCGATGCCGGCGAGGTTGAGGCTGGCGTCCTCGCGGATCGCGGTGTGGGGGCAGCCGCCGGTCTCGATGCCGAGGATGCGGTCGGGGGTCAGGGAGCCGGCGCGGACGAGGAAGTCGGCGTCCTCCTGGGTGTAGATGTCGTTGGTGATGGCGGCCGTGTCGTGGCGGGGCGCGAGCGTGCGGCACAGCGCGTCCATCAGCGCGGTCTTGCCGGAGCCGACAGGGCCGCCGATGCCGACGCGCAAGGGGCCGTGGGGGGAACGGGGCATGACTGGGGCCTTTCGGAAGGAGGAAGGAAGATCTTCTTTTTCTGAAGAAAAAGAAGCAAAAAGACTTTTTGACTTGAATCCAGGCAGATGGCGTGGGTTCGGAGTCCTTCGGGGCAAAGTTCTTTGGTTCTTTCTTTCAAGAAAGAACTGCTTGCTGCTTCGCTGTCAGGTCCGGAAGAGCCGGGTGCGCTGGGTTTCGTGGCGGAGCGAGGCAAGGTCGGCGCGAAGGCAGGCGGTGCCGAGGTCGTCGAGGGTGGCGGTGGCGGTCTGCTCCGACGTGGCGAGGATCGCGGGTTCGAGGGCGTGGAGGATGCGCAGGCCGTCGGTCTGGCCGAGGGGGACCAGGCGGACGGCGGCGGAGGCGAGGTTGGCGACGGCGGCGTGGAGGAAGCCGGTGCAGGCGGCGTGCTCGTCGATGGCGTGGGCGGCGGCGGTGGCGGCGAAGGCGATTGGCAGCGGGGTGCGGCCGGAGGGGAGCGGGACGTCGCCCCAGGTGCGGGCGGCGGTGGCGAAGGCGGTGCCCTGGGAGAGAGTCTCGTCGCGGCGCTCGCGGCCGAAGGCGGAGGCCTCGGCGAGGGTGGCGAGGTCGGCGAGGGCGGGGAGGTCCTGGCGCAGGGCGGCGCGGTGGGCGTGGCGGAGGAGGATGGCGTCCGAGCGCAGGTCGCCGTGGCGCAGGAGGGCGTCGAGCCAGGCCTGGGCGGTTTCGCGGTCGGTGATGTCGGCGGAGTCGGTGGCCCACTCCAGGCCGTGGCTGTGGGCGAAGGCGCCGGTGGGGAAGGCGGGGGAGAGCCAGGTCAGCAGGCGCAGGAGCGTGGTCGGGTCAGTGGTCATGCGGGCGGGGGTGGTTGCGGTCGTCGTTGGCGCCGTGGGCGGGGGTCGGGCCATGGGTGTGGCCGGGGTCGTTTGCGGTGTGGGCGTGGGGGGCGGCCGCGTAGGCGCCGGGCTCGGGGTCGAAGGGGGCGCTGGCGGCGTGGACGTGGCCGCCCAGGCCGGTGGCCATCGCGGCGATCACGTGGTCGGCGCGGATGCGCAGCGCGCCGTCGAGGAGCTGCGTGGGGAGGTGGCGGTTGCCGAGGTGCCAGGCGATGCGCAGCAGGGCGGCGGGGGGGGCGTGGATGTCGAGCACGGGCTCGGGGCGGGCGCGCACGCGGACGATGCCGCCGTCCTCGCAGCGCAGGCCGTCGCCTTCGCGCAGGCGGACGGCCTGGGGGAGGTCCACCAGCAGCTCGGCGCCGCCGAGGGTGTGGAGGAGGATGCGGCGGCGGTGGCGCTCGTCGAAGTCCAGCAGGACGGCGTCGACCTGGCGGTCGGGGTCCCAGAGGCCGGCGGGGAGGTGCTCGTGCGCGCGCATCGGGTGGGGCTCCGGGCATTGGACAGGAAGGCCGGGCTCTGCCCGGACCCGCCAGGGGCGAGCCGCCCCTGGACCGGCTTGACCTAAGGGATGCGTTCCAAGGGCGCAGCCTTTGGCGGAGCTCGAGGCGGAGCCTCGATCTTGCTTCCTGTGTTTCTCAGAACAGGAAGTATCGTTGCGCCATCGGAAGCTCGCAGGCGGGCTCGCAGGTGAGGAGGGTACCGTCGGCGCGGACCTCGTACGTTTCGGGGTCAACCTCGATATGGGGGGTGGCGTCGTTGTGGATCATGGAGCGCTTGCCGATGCCGGCGCGGGTGTCGCGCACGGCGGAGAGGTGGCGGCGCAGGTTGAGGGCGTGGCCGAGGCCGTCGTCGAGGGCGGCGGCGGAGAGGAAGGTGATGCAGGTCTGCGCCAGCGCGCCGCCGAGCTGGCCGAACATGGGGCGGGCGTGTACGGGCTGCGGCGTGGGGATCGAGGCGTTGGGGTCGCCCATCATGGCCATGGCGATGGCGCCGCCCTTGATCACCAGGTCGGGTTTCGCGCCGAAGAAGGCGGGGGACCAGAGGACGAGGTCGGCGAGCTTTCCCACCTCGATGGAGCCGACCTCGTGGGAGAGGCCCTGCGCGATGGCGGGGTTGATGGTGTACTTGGCGACATATCGTTTCGCACGCGTATTGTCGGCGGGGCCGTCGCCGGGGAGCGCGCCGCGCTGCTGCTTCATCTTGTGGGCGGTCTGCCAGGTGCGGATGATCACCTCGCCGACGCGGCCCATGGCCTGGCTGTCGGACGAGATCATGGAGAGGGCGCCGAGGTCGTGGAGGATGTCCTCGGCGGCGATCGTCTCGCGGCGGATGCGGGATTCGGCGAAGGCGACGTCCTCGGGGATCGTGGAGTCGAGGTGGTGGCAGACCATGAGCATGTCGAGGTGCTCGTCGAGCGTGTTCACGGTGTAGGGGCGCGTGGGGTTCGTGGACGACGGCAGGACGTTGGGGAGGCCGGCCATGCGGATGATGTCGGGCGCGTGGCCGCCGCCGGCGCCCTCGGTGTGGTAGGTGTGGATCGTGCGGCCGGCGATGGCGGCGATGGTGTCCTCGACGAAGCCGCTCTCGTTGAGCGTGTCGGTGTGGATCATCACCTGCACGTCCATGCGGTCGGCCAGCGTCAGGCAGCAGTCGATGGCGGCCGGCGTGGTGCCCCAGTCCTCGTGCAGCTTGAGCGAGGAGGCGCCGGCGCGGACCATCTCCTCCAGGGCGGCGGGGCGCGAGGCGTTGCCCTTGCCGGACAGCGCGATGTTGACGGGGAACGCCTCGGCGGCCTGCAGCATGCGGGCGAGGTGCCAGGGACCGGGGGTGCAGGTCGTGGCCGCCGTGCCGGTCGCGGGGCCGGTGCCGCCGCCGACCATGGTGGTGATGCCGGACGCCAGCGCCTCCTCGACCTGCTGGGGGCAGATGAAGTGGATGTGGCTGTCCACGCCGCCGGCGGTGAGGATCCTGCCCTCGCCGGCGATGATCTCGGTGCCGGGGCCGATGACGATTGTCACGCCGGGCTGGGTGTCTGGGTTGCCGGCCTTGCCGATGGCGGCGATGCGGCCGGCGGTGATGGCGACGTCGGCCTTCACGATGCCCCAGTGGTCGAGGATCAGGGCGTTGGTGATCACCGTGTCGGCGGCGCCCTCCGCGTTCGTGCGCTGGGACTGGCCCATGCCGTCGCGGATCACCTTGCCGCCGCCGAACTTCACCTCCTCGCCGTAGGTGGTGAGGTCGCGCTCCACCTCGATCAGCAGGTTGGTGTCGGCCAGGCGGACGCGGTCGCCGGTGGTCGGGCCGTACATGTCGGCGTAGGCGCGGCGGGTGATGCGGGTCATGGGGCGGGCGGGGGTGCGGCAGGGGGAGCGAGGGGGCCGGAGACCTCGCCACGAAAACCCCAGACGGTGCGCGTGCCGGCGTAGGGGACCAGGGTGATCTCGCGGGTCTGTCCGGGCTCGAAGCGCACCGCCGTGCCGGCGGCGATGTCGAGGCGAAGGCCGCGGGCGGCGGCGCGGTCGAAGCGCAGGGCGGGGTTGGTCTCGGCGAAGTGGTAGTGGCTGCCGACCTGGATCGGGCGGTCGCCGGTGTTGGCGACCTCCAGCGTGGTGCGCGGGGCGCCGGCGTTCAGCTCGATGTCGCCAGGGGCGGGGATGATCTCGCCGGGGATCATCGGGGGGCCTCGAAGGAAGCAAGGCTGGGCTCTGCCCAGACCCGCCAGGGGCGAGCCGCCCCTGGACCGGCATTTGAAAGGCAAGTCATCGGATGGGCTCGTGGACGGTGACGAGCTTGGTACCGTCGGGGAAGGTTGCCTCGACCTGCACGTCGGGGATCATCTCGGGGATGCCGTCCATGACCTGGTCGCGGGTCAGGACGTGGGCGCCGTGCTGCATCAGGTCGGCGACGCTGCGGCCGTCGCGGGCGCCCTCGACCACGAAATCGGTGATCAGGGCGATGGATTCGGGATGGTTCAGCTTCACCCCGCGCTCCAGGCGGCGGCGGGCGACGCTGGCCGCCATGGCGATGAGGAGGTGGTCCTTCTCGCGGGGGGTCAGGTTCATGGGGCGGCAGGCCGGGCGGTGCCGGGGTGCGCCGACGAGCAGAGCCCTCCGGAAATCCTGCGCTCGAGTGGCGGATTCCAAAGGCGAGCCTTTGGCGGAGTTCGAGGCAGAGCCTCGACCTTGCTTGCCTGCTGCATCCGGTCCCTCAGCACGTCCACACCGCCGGCAGCGTGCGCCCGCCGCGCAGGACCCGCAATGCCGCGGTCGTGGCGCGGCGCAGGGCGGCC
Organism: uncultured Acetobacteraceae bacterium; assembly: GCA_964236315.1. GTDB lineage: Bacteria > Pseudomonadota > Alphaproteobacteria > Acetobacterales > Acetobacteraceae > CAXSEF01. The sequence goes on from CAXSER010000072.1 coordinate 6,582, forward strand.
GCGTCGGGGGCGAGGATGCGGGCGACGAGCAGGCCGTCGGCGGCGGAGGCGCCGGCCTCGTGGGGGGCGAGGGCGGTGCGGAGGGGGGCGAGGAAGGCTTCGGCGTCGGGGGCGGCGAGGAGGAGGGTGGCGCAGGCCCCTGCCGCGGCGGCGGTGGCGCGGTGGCGCAAGGTCGTGGCGTCGCCGTCGATGCGCAGGGCGTCGTGCAGGAGGAGGCGGCCGTCGCGGCGCAGGCGGATGGTGTCGCGCAGGGCCAGGCGGCAGAGGGTCTCGCCCGAGGCGGCGCGGCCGAAGACAAGGGATTCCAGGCCGAGGAAGCGCGAGGTCTGCGCGAGGGTGATGTCGAGGCGGCGGTCCAGGGCGCTGTCGTCGAACAGGATGGTGTCCTGGGGGAGCCATTCGAGGGTGGCGTCGGCGGCGAGGTCGAGGGTGGTGCGGACCAGGGCGGGGGGGCTGGCGGGCGCGGCGCGGTAGATGCGCTCTGCGGCCTGGCCGGCGAGGGTGACGCGCGTGTTCTCGGCGAGGCGGATGGGGGTGTCGGGGCGGTCGCGGGGGGCGATGCCGCCGCCGACGTTGAGGAGGACCGCTTCGGCGTGCTCCGGGTCGGGGGGGCGGGGGAAGCGGGCGCGCAGGCAGCCGGACTGGCGCAGGTCGTCGAGGACGGTCAGGGGGCCGCGGCGGCGGAAGGAGAGGGCAAGCTCGCCGCGGGCGCGCTGGTGGGGGGCGGGGTCGGGCATGGGCGGGCTCTGCCGGGGTGGCGGCCGCGATGCAAGCCTGCGGGTCGGTGTCCGCGGGGGTGTGGCCTGGTGTCCGGCTGCGTCCTGGGGTTGCGGCGCGGGGTTGATACGCTGGCGGAATGCGGGCACACGCGAGGCGGGCCGGCGTGGACCGGTTCGCAGGAGAAGGCTCATGGCGGATCGGCTGCCGGCGAACACCCGCGACCCGCGGGAGCGATTCTACGGGGTGCTGCTGTCCCTCTTCGGCGCGGTCGGGTGGTTCGTGCTTGCCATGCTCATGATCGGGCTGCTGGAGAAGCGGCCCGCGGTGTTCTTCGCCTATGCGTCATACATCGTGGCGTTCGTCGTGTTCGGGCTGCTCTCGGCGGTGTTCTTTCGCGCCTACGTCTATGGGCACTACGTGCTGGTGGGGCCGGCGCAGTTCCCGCACCTGCACGAGGCGGTGGTCGAGGGGGCGGCGCGGCTCGGGATGCGCAAGGTGCCGGTCGCCTTCGTCTACAACTCGAACGGGGTGCTGAACGCGTTCGCGCGGCGGCTGTTCGGCCGGCCGTTCGTGTTCCTGACCTCGGCGCTGATCGAGGTGGAGACCGAGGCGCAGGTCAGGTTCGTGATCGGGCACGAGCTGGGGCATCACGCGGCCGGGCACCTGAACCCGGTCCGGCGGCTGCTGCATGCGCCCGGGCATGTCGTGCCGTTCCTGGGCCGGGCGTATTCCAGGCGGCGCGAGCTGACGTGCGACCGGGTGGGGGCGCATCTGTCGCAGGACCTGGAGGCGTGCCGCTCGGCGCTGGCGATGCTGGCGTGCGGGTGCGGGCGGCTGAACGGGGCGCTGAACTGCGATGCGTTCGCGCTTCAGGAGGCGATGGTGCCGGGGATCGCGGGGTGGCTGTCGCTGATCCTGTCGGGGTACCCGCGGACCACGCAGCGGGTGGTGGCGATCTCGCGGTTCTTCCGCACGGCTGGCGGCTAGGCGAGGAAGCAGGGCCGGGCTCTCCCTCCGGTGTCCGTTCCAACGATCCAAGCAGGCCATCGGAACCTTTGGGCACCTCCGCCCGGACCCGCCAGGGCGAGCCGCCCTGGACTGGCCTTCCTTCAAGAAGGCGATCCAAGGGCCCAGCCCTTGGCGGAGTTCGAGGCAGAGCCTCAACCTTGCCTGCTGTTCCTACGGCAGGGGGCGGTTGGCGCGGGCGAGGACGGCGTCGAACAGGACCTGGCAGCCGGCGGCGGCCTCGTGGGGCTCGATGCTCTCGGCCTCGTTGTGGCTCAGGCCGTCCTTGCAGGGGGTGAAGATCATCGCCGAGGGGACGCAGCGGGCCAGGGAGACGGCGTCGTGGCCGGCGCCGGAGACGATCTCGCGGGCGGGGTGGCCGAGGCGGGCGGCGGCGTCGCGGACCAGGGCGACGCAGGCGGGGTCGAAGGGCTGCGCGGGCATGCGGACCAGCTCGGTCAGGGCCAGGGGGGTGTTCGCGGCGGTGGCGAGGGCTTGGGCCCTGGCGCGGAACTCCGTGTCGAGGGCGGTGATCTCGGCGGTGTCGGGGTGGCGGAACTCGACGGAGAAGCGGACCTCGCCGGGGATGACGTTGGCGCTGCCGGGCAGGACCTGGAAGCGGCCGACGGTGCCGCGGCCCTGCTCGCCTCGGGCGCGCATCAGGCGGTCGACGAGGGCGACGATCTGCGCGGCGGTGACGAGGGCGTCGCGGCGGGCGGAGGGGGGCGTGGTGCCGGCGTGGGCGTCCTGGCCGGTGATCGTGGCGCTGTACCAGACCTGGGCCTGGGCGGAGGTGACGATGCCGATGGTCTTCTGCTCGCGCTCCAGGATGGGTCCCTGCTCGATGTGCAGCTCGAAGTAGGCGTCGGCGGGGAAGGCGCGGGCGGGCTCGGGGCCGGACGCGTCGATGGCGGCGAGGGCCTCGGCGACGGTGGTGCCGGTGGCGTCCTGGAGGGCGAGGATGGTGGGGGCGTCGTAGAGGCCGGACCAGACGCCGCTGCCCATCAGGCTCCGGCCGAAGCGGCTGCCTTCCTCGTCGGTCCAGTTCACCAGTTCGAGGGGGGCCTCGGTCTCGAGGCCGAGGTCGTCGAGGGTGCGGATCAGCTCCAGGCCGGCCATGACGCCCAGCGCGCCGTCGAAGCGGCCGCCGGTGGGCTGGGAGTCGAGGTGGCTGCCGAACAGGACGGGGGGGCGCGACGGGTCGCGGCCGGGGCGGCGGGCGAAGATGTTGCCCATGGCGTCGGTGCGGACGGCGAGGTTGGACTGTTCGCACAGGGCGCGGAAGCGGGCGCGGGCCTGGCGGTCCTCCTCGGTGAGGGAGAGGCGGTTGACGCCGCCGGCGGGGGTGGCGCCGATCCGGGCCATGTCGAGCAGGGAGGCCCAGAGCCGGGGGGCGTCGATGCGGTGGTTGGTGTGGGAGATGGGGGTGGTCATGGGTGGTGGGGCCCCTGCCCTGCTGTGCCGTTGGGAGTGGGGCATGGGGCGTGCGGGGTCAACGGGGGCAGG
>CAXSER010000073.1:0-9682 GCA_964236315.1 uncultured Acetobacteraceae bacterium
CAAGGCCGGGCTCTGCCCGGACCCGCCAAAGGGCCGAGCCCTTTGGAAACCCTTCACTCAAGAGAAGCATTCTCAAGGCGCTGCCTTGAGCGGAGTCCGGAGGCAGAGCCTCTGGCCTTGCTTCCTGTCGCCGTGATCCTGCGCGCGGACTCGATCGACCCGGGGGCGCTGCTGCGCGCCGACGTGTGCATCGTCGGCGCGGGGGCCGCGGGGATCACGCTGGCGCTGTCGCTGCGGGGCGGCGGGCTCGACGTGCTGCTCCTGGAGGCGGGCGGCGAGCGGGCGGAGGCGGCGTCGCAGGCGCACTACCGCGGCGAGGTCGCCGACCCCGCGCTGCACTCCGCGCCGCACCGCTACCGGCAGCGCAGGTTCGGCGGCTCGACGACGATCTGGGGCGGGCGGTGCGTGCCGTTCGACGCGATCGACTTCGAGCGGCGCGACTGGGTGCCCCACAGCGGCTGGCCGTTCGGGCGCGACGCGCTGCTGGCGCACTACGCGACGGCGAGCGCGCTGTGCGAGTCCGGGCCGTTCGAGTACGCGGCCGAGGCGGTGGCGGGCGGGATGCCGGAGATGCTGGCGGGCTTTTCCCCGGAGCATTTCGACACCGCGACGATCGAGCGGTTCTCGTGCCCCACGGACTTCGGGCGGCGCTACCGGCACCGGCTGGCGGCGCAGGCGGGGCTGCGGGTGGTGCTGGGGGCGAGCGTCACTCGGATCGTCGTGGACGCGGGCGGGGGCGCCGTGCGGCGGCTGGAGGTCGCGCGGGCCGGTGGCGCGGGGTTCTCCGTGGCGGCGGGGCGGGTGGTGCTGGCGACCGGGGGGCTGGAGGTGCCGCGGCTGCTGCTGGCGTCGCGCGGCGCGGAGGGCGGGCCGCACGCCGACGGGGTGGGCAACGCGCACGGGCTCGTGGGGCGGTTCTACATGTGCCACGTCGCGGGGACGTACGGGACGGTGCGCCTGGCCGAGGGCGCGCGGGTGTTCCACGGCTATGTGCGCGACGCGGACGGGAGCTACTGCCGCAGGCGGTGGGCGCTGGGCGATGCAGCGCAGCGGCAGCAGGGCGTGGGAGGCTTCGTGGCGCGGCTGCACCACCCGCGCATCCCCGACCCCGCGCACCGCACCGGGGCGCTGTCGGGGATCTGGCTGGCGCGGCGGCTGATCCGCCATGAGTATGGCAGGCGGCTGTCGGGCGAGGCGCCCGGTCGCGCGCCCTGGCTGCGGCACGCGGGCAACCTGGTGGCGGACGCGCCGGCCACGGCGGGGTTCCTGCTGCACTGGCTGCGGGCGCGCACGCTCGCGGAGCGCAAGTTCCCCTCGGTGGTGATCCGGCCGCGCGCCGACCTGTTCAGCCTGGACCTGCACGCGGAGCAGGTGCCGAACCCGGACAGCCGGGTGACGCTGGGGCAGGGGGTGGACGCGCTGGGGATGCCGGTGCTGCGGGTGGACTGGCGGCCGGACGCGCTCGACCTGCGCACGGTGCGCGTCGGCGTGCGGCTGCTGGCGCAGGATTTCGGGCGCTCCGGCCTCGCGGTGCTGGAGGACGAGCTGGAGGGGGTGGAGCACGCCATGCTGCGCGACGGGGCGTACGGCGGGCACCACATCGGCACGGCGCGCATGGCCGACGATCCGCGCCACGGCGTGGTGGACGCGAACGGGCGGGTGCACGGGGTGCGCAACCTGTACGTCGCGGGCAGTGCCGTGTTCCCGACGTCGAGCCAGGCGAACCCGACGCTCACCGTCGTTGCGATGGCGGCGCGGCTGGGGGCGCACCTCGGGGCGGAGGCGAGGGCGCTGGCGGAGGCGTGAAGCGAGGTTGAGGCTCTGCCTCACACTCCGCCAAGGGCTGGGCCCTTGGATCGCCCTCTCTTGGGGAAGGCAGTCCAGAGGTCCGGCCTCTGGCGGGTCTGGGCAGAGCCCATGCTTGCTTCCTGCCTTCGTGTCCCGGATCGTGCGGCCTGTTGCGGGAGTCCGGCGATGGCAGACTTCGATCTCGAGCGTTTCGTGCGTGCGCAGGAGCCGGTGCTGTCGGACGTGCGGCGCGAGCTGGCGGCGGGGCGCAAGAGCAGCCACTGGATGTGGTTCGTCTTCCCGCAGCTCGACGGGCTCGGGCACAGCGACATGGCGCGGCGCTATGCGATCGGGTCGCTGGCCGAGGCGCGGGCGTACCTGGCGCACCCGGTGCTGGGGGCGCGGCTCGTGGCGTGTGCGGGGCTGGTCAACGCGGTCGTGGGGCGCTCGGCGCGCGAGATCCTGGGCAGCCCGGACGACCTGAAGTTCCGCTCGTCGGTGACGCTGTTCGCCGCCGCGGCGCCGGAGGAGGCGGTGTTCGCCGAGTCGCTGCGGCGGTTCTTCGACGGCGTGCCGGACGCGGCGACCACGCGGCTGCTGACGGGGCAGGCGGCCTGAGGCCTGCGGGGCGGGCCTCGCGCCGGGGCGGGGGAGGGCGAGGGCGCGTGGCGGGGCGTGATGGGGCGCAGGGTGCGGGGTCGTTCCCGGGCAGGGGCGCATGGGCCCTTCCCTTCGGGGGCGGAGTGGATCATCTTCCGGCGGAGACCCCCGACGCGCCGTCCAAGGCAGCCTCGCGATGTCAACGACGACCGCCAACACCCCGCTGCACGACGACACGCCGCCCGGGGGCACACGCCGCGACTTCCTGACGCTCACGGCGCTGGCCGGCGCCGCGGTGGGGGCGGGCGCCATCGTGTGGCCGTTCATCGACAGCATGGAGCCGGCGGCGGACACGCTGGCGGCCGGCGAGGCGGTCGACGTCGACCTGACCAAGGTGGCGCCGGGCCAGCAGATCGTCGTGGTCTGGCGCGGCAAGCCGATCTTCGTGGTCAACCGCACGCCCGAGGCGATCAAGACGCTCAGCGAGCCGAAGCTGCTGAGCCGGCTCGCCGACCCTGCCTCCAAGACCAACCAGCAGCCGAAGTACGCGGAGAACGCCACGCGCTCGGCGGCGCCGGAGTACGCGGTGCTGGTGGGGATCTGCACGCACCTGGGCTGCGTGCCCGGGTACTTCCCGAACGTGAGCGCGACCGACCCGGCGCCGGACTGGCCGGGCGGATACCTCTGCCCTTGCCACGGCTCGAAGTACGACCTGGCCGGGCGGGTGTACTCGGGCGTGCCGGCGCCGTACAACCTGCCGGTGCCGCCCTACCTGATGGTGAACGCGACCACGGTGCGCATCGGCGAGAACCCGCCGGGCGAGACGTTCGACCTGAACTCCGTGCTGCAGGTCTAGCGGCACGCCTGCGGAGGCCGGGGCCGGTCGATGGCTCCCGGGACACGTCGCGACTGCAACCGCACGGATGCGGGGTCGCCAGGCCGGAAGCGGGGATGCGGGATGAGCGACACCGACCAGGCGCCACGCGCATGACCGCCGGCGAGACGGGCGGCCACGACGTGCCCCGGGCGGTGGCGACGCCGCTGCCTGACGCGGGGGCATCGCTGCTGCCCGTCGACGCGGCGTCGGCGGGAGCGGCGGGTTTCGTGGCGCGCAGCGTCGTTCCGGGCGAGGACGTGCTGCGGCTGCACGCCGAGGAGGTGTCGGTGGGGCGGCGCACCGTGCAGGGGCGGGTGCAGGTGCACGTGCACACCGTCACGCGCGAGCACGCGGTGGACGAGGCGCTCACCCACGAGCGGGTCGAGGTCGAGCGCGTGGCGATCGGCCGGCCGGTCGAGGCGATCCCGCCGGACCGGCAGGAAGGCGACACGACGGTGATCTCCGTGGTCGAGGAGGTGGTGGTGGTCCACCGCCAGCTCGTGCTGCGCGAGGAGGTCCGGGTGCGGCGGGTGCAGGTCACGGAGCGGCACCGCGAGACCGTCAGCCTGCGCGTGCAGGAGGCGAGCGTGGAGCGCTCCGGGCTGGCGGACGATGTGGCCGGGGCAGCCAAGTCCTAGGCAAGCAAGGCCGGGCCCTTTCTCCGGTGCCCATTCCAATGGCCCAGCCGGGCCATCGGAACCTTTGGCCAGCTACGCCCAGACCCGCCAGGGCGAGCCGCCCCGGACCGGCTTCACCTAAGGGAAGGCGATCCAAGGGCCCAGCCCTTGGCGGAGTTCGAGGCAGGGCCTCAACCTTGCTTCCTCACTTCCCGCAGAGCAGCTCCGCGATCTGCACCGCGTTGAGCGCCGCGCCCTTGAGCAGCTGGTCGCCCGCGACGAACAGCGCGACGGAGCGGCCCGACGGGTCGCTGGTGTCGGTGCGGATGCGGCCGACGAGGATCTCGTCGAGCCCGGAGGCCTCGACCGGCATCGGGAAGCGGTTGGCCTCGCGGTCGTCGACGACGCGCACGCCGGGCGCCTCGTGCAGGAGGGCGCGCACGGTCTCGGGCGAGACGGGCTCGGCGAACTCGACGTTCAGCGCGATGGCGTGGGCGCGCAGCACGGGGACGCGGATGCAGGTGGCGGCGATGCGCAGGGTGTCGTCGCCGAAGATCTTGCGGGTCTCGTTGAGCATCTTCAGCTCCTCCTCGTTGTAGCCCGAGGCGGCGTCCATCGGCGAGTTGTGGCTGAACAGGTTGAACGCGTACGGGTGCGGCAGGACGCGGTGCACGAAATCCTGGCGGTCGAGTGCCGCGCGGGTGCTGTCCTCCAGCTCGGCCATCGCGGCGGCCCCGCCACCGGACGCGGCCTGGTAGGTCGAGGCGATGATGCGGCGGATCGGCGTCGCCTGGTGCAGCGGCCACAGCGGCACGGCGGCGATGATGGTCGAGCAGTTCGGGTTGGCGACGATGCCCTGGTGGCGCAGCGCGTCGCCCGGGTTCACCTCGGGGATCACCAGCGGCACGTCGGGGTTCATGCGGAACGCCGAGGAGTTGTCGACCACGACGGCGCCGGCCTGCACCGCGGCGGAGGCGAAATCGCGCGAGATCGAGCCGCCGGCGGAGAACAGGGCGATGTCGACGCCGTCGAAGGAGTGCGCGCCCAGCACCTCGACGGGCAGCTCCTCGCCGCGGAACGACATGGTGCGACCGGCGGAGCGCGGGGAGGCGAGCAGGCGCAGGCTCGCGAGGGGGAAGTCGCGGCGGGTGAGGCAGTCCAGCAGCTCCACGCCGACCGCGCCGGTGGCGCCGACGATGGCGACGTGGGGGGGGCGGGACAGGGTGGGGCTCATGGCGTGGTTCTCCGGGGGGCGCGGGAGACGTGAGGCCGCGATTCCCGGGGGATGTCAAGGAAGGTCGAGGCCCCGCCTCAAACCCCGCCAGGGGCCGCGCCCTTGGGTCGCCACTCCTGAGTGACGGGATCAAAGGGTCCTCGGACCCTTTGCGGGTCCGGGCGGAGCCCGGCCTTGCTAGGCGGACGCGGCCGCCAGTCCCTGGATCGCGCGCGCCATGGCGGCGACGCCGTTGCCGCGGTTGGTGGACAGGGCGCCGATCAGGCCGAGGTCGTGCAGGAAGCCGGGGTCGGTGGCGAGGATCTCCTGCGGCGTGCGGCCGGAATAGACGCGCAGCAGCAGGGCGACGAGGCCGGAGACGATGGCGGCGTCCGAGGCGCCGGCGAGGCGGAGCGTGCCGTCGCGGTGCTCGCCCTCCATCCAGACCTGGCTCTGGCAGCCGGGGACGCGGTGGGCGTCGTTGGCCCAGTCCGGCGGGAAGGCGGGGAGCTTGCGGCCCAGCTCGATGATGAAGCCGTAGCGGTCCATCCAGTCGTCGAACACGTCGAGCTCCTCGGCGATGGCGGCGATGGCCTCGGCGGCGGTGGGCTCGGGGGGGATGACGAAGGGGTCGGACATGGTGCTCAGGTGACGGCGCGGGGATGCCCCGTCAAGGCGAGGCACTGGCCGATCGGCACCCTGGGGGCGTGCATCCGGTCGGTCCGGTGGCAGGACGACATGTCACGTGGAACATTCCTGCCCGGCCGCAACGGGCTGAGGCGTCCGGGGCACAGCCCGCGGGAAAGGTTCAACCGGGCGGGCCTGTCCAGGAGAGGGAGGCAGGGCTCGGCCTTGCCCGGACCGGCAGGGGGAAATCCTCGTGGACCGGGACTGCCTGTCGCCCGAGTCCTCCTGATCGACAAGGTGCTGTTCTAGAGGAAGAAGACGTAGATCCCGGCAGTGACCGACTGTACTGTTTCGTAGGTCTCGTTCGAATCCGGTCTGATTGCGATCATCAGTTGCTGTCTCATGCTGAACAGCTTCTGCCCGAAGATCGAGGACGAAGTCGCATAGACGTCGTAGCGATCCGCTCGGTCTCCTGCAGGGGATGGTCCCTGTCTTGCGCCGACAGACAATCCTGCTGCCTCGAGCGTGGCCTCAGCGTCAGCGAACGGCATCCCCGGATAGAGGTATTTTCCGACCGTTGGACCGACATCGTTGGCCGTGCCCGTCAGCTGGAGCTTTCCCGAGGCATTGAGGCTCTCGTACGCAGCGATGATGTCGTCGCGCATCTCACGGCCGTTCTTCCGAGTGGTTTCGGACTGTGCCCTGGGGGACGATCCTGATCGGCCGTAAGCATGCACGGAAAGCACGTCTGGAACGGCGGACGCCAGGACCAGAAACATCCGGCGTTTCATCTCGTCACCCGATGCATCTTGAACCTGAAGTCTTGTCCCATTCCCGCATTGGCCAGCTGTCTCGCTGAGTTGAACTCTCGTCTTGAAATCAAGACACAGGAGATGTCAGGAATGCCAGGGAAGGAGCCCCGGTGCAGCCTGAGGCAGACCCTCAAGCGTGCTTGCCTGGGTGTGACCTGGCACGCCGCGCCCAGGACAGGCCGCTACAGGATGAACCGGCTGAGGTCCCCCTTGTGGGCGAGCGGGGCCACGCGCTCGTTGACGTAGGCGGCGTCGACGCTGACGTGGTCGCCGGCACGGTCGGAGGCGGTGAAGCTCACCTCCTCCAGCAGCTTCTCCAGCACGGTGGCCAGGCGGCGCGCGCCGATGTTCTCGACGCGGTCGTTGATGTCGGCGGCAAGCTCGGCGAGCGCGTCCACGGCGTCGTCGGTGAACTCCAGGCGGACCTGCTCGGTGTCGAGCAGGGCGGAGTACTGCTTGAGCAGGGAGTGCTCGGGCTCGACGAGGATGCGGCGCAGGTCGTCGCGCGACAGCGGCGCCAGCTCGACGCGGATCGGCAGTCGGCCCTGCAGCTCGGGGAGCAGGTCGGCGGGCTTGGCCAGGTGGAAGGCGCCCGACGCGATGAACAGGATGTGGTCGGTCTTCACCGGGCCGTACTTGGTGGTGACCGTGGTGCCCTCGATCAGCGGCAGCAGGTCGCGCTGCACGCCCTCGCGCGAGACGTCGCCGCCGCGGAAGCCGCCGCCCTCGGAGGAGCGGGCGCAGACCTTGTCGATCTCGTCGAGGAACACGATGCCGTTGTTCTCGGCGTGGGCCACGGCGTCCTTGGTGGTCTGCTCGGTGTCGAGCAGGGTGTCGGCCTCCTCGCGCACCAGGGCGGCGCGGGCTGCGGCGACCGTCATCTTCCGGGCGCGCGACGGGCGGCCGAACATGCCCTTCATCATGTCGCCGAGGTTGGCCATCTGGCCCGGGGGCATGCCGGGGATGTCCATGCCGGCGGGCGGGGCCGCGTCGGTCAGGCTGACCTCGACCTCCTTGTCCTCCAGCTCGCCGTCGTGGAGCATCTGGCGGAACTTGCGACGGGTCTCCGCGCCGGCGCCCTCGCCGACGAGCGCGGTGATCAGGCGCTCCTCGGCGGCCTGCTCGGCGCGGGGCATGACGTCGCGGCGGCTGGCCTCGCGCAGCATGGTGAGGCTGGCCTCGACCAGGTCGCGCACGATGCTCTCGACATCGCGACCGACGTAGCCGACCTCGGTGAACTTGGTGGCCTCGACCTTGAGGAACGGCGCCTGGGCGAGGCGGGCCAGCCTACGGGCGATCTCGGTCTTGCCGCAGCCGGTCGGGCCGATCATCAGGATGTTCTTGGGCACCACCTCCTCGCGGATGCCCTCGGGCAGGCGGGCGCGGCGCCAGCGGTTGCGCAGGGCGATGGCGACGGCGCGCTTGGCGTCGGTCTGGCCGACGATGAAGCGGTCCAGCTCGGCGACGATCTCGGGGGGCGTCAGCGTGGGGACGTCGAGCATCAGAGGCTCTCCACCGTGACGGAATGGTTGGTGTAGACGCAGATGTCGCCGGCGATGCGCATGGCGCGGCGCGCGATGTCCTCCGCGGACAGCCCCTCGATCTCCATCAGCGCGCGGGCGGCGGCCAGGGCGAAGTTGCCGCCGGAGCCGATCGCGATGATGCCGTCCTCGGGCTCCAGCACGTCGCCGTTGCCGGTCAGGGTGTAGGAGTGCTCGGCGTCGGCCACCGCCATCATCGCCTCCAGGCGGCGCAGGTAGCGGTCGGTGCGCCAGTCCTTGGCCAGCTCGACGCAGGCGCGCTCCAGCTGGTTCGGGTAGCGCTCCAGCTTGGCCTCCAGACGCTCGAGCAGGGTGAAGGCGTCCGCGGTGGCGCCGGCGAAGCCGGAGATGACGCTGCCGCCGCCGATGCGGCGCACCTTGCGGGCGTTGCCCTTGATGACGGTCTGCCCGAGCGTGACCTGGCCGTCGCCGGCCATGGAGACGCTGCCGCCCTTGCGGACGCAGAGGATGGTGGTGCCGTGCCAGCCGACGGGGTCGTAGGGCGGGGGGGACTGTTCGTTTCGCATGGCCCGTGATCTGGGAAGGGCAGGGGGGCTGCACAAGCGAGGCGGCCCGGGGCGCGCCCGGTAACGCTTCCTCAACGCGGCCGGTGCCAGGATGGCGGATCACTCGGAGGTCCGTGGCCATGGCGAGCGAACCGGGCCGGGTCCGTGGCGAGGGCCCGGCGGCATGGCTGGCGGCGGCGGGCTTCCTGGCCTGCGGCGTGGTGGCGACGTCGCCGCTCGCCCTGTCGCCGCGGCCGGGCGGGCCGGTGGCGGCGCTGTTCCCGCCGTGGTGGGACGCGAGCCGGGCGTTCGAGGCGACGGTGCGGGCGCACGCCGTGATGGTGCGCGCGGGCGCCTGGCCGGCGCTGGTGGTCGCGGCCGATGCCGTGCCGCAGCCGGTCGACCCGGGCGTGGCGGGCGGCGTGTCCGATGCCGGCGTGCACGGCGTGCCGGGGCTCGGCGCGCGGCTGCGGGCGTCGGGCGCGTGGCTGATCCTCGATCCGCAGTCGCTGCGCGGCTGCTCCCTCCTGCCGGGACCCCCGTGATGCTCAAGCCGCCGTCCAGCCTCGACAGCCTGCGCGCGGCCGCCAGCCGCGGCCTGATCGCGCTGCTGTGGGTGCACGTGCCGCTGAACTGCGCCCTGGCGCTGGCGCTGGGCGACGCCTGGCTGATGCAGGGGGTGCTGGCCGCGTGCCTGGCGGGGGCCGCGACCGCGTGCTGGCTGCGCACCGGGAGCAGCCTGCTGACCCGGCTGGTGGTGGCGGTGGCGCTGATGGGGATGGTGGCGCTGATCGTGGCGGAGCTGTCCGGGCATCCCTGGCAGCTCGACGCGCACATGTACTTCTTCGTCGGGCTCGCGGCACTCGGCGCGTACTGCGACTGGCGCGCGCTGCTGATGGCCGGCGCGGCGGCGACGCTGCACCACCTGATGCTGAACTGGGTGCTGCCGCAGGCGGTCTACCCGGGCGGCTCCGACCTGCCCCGCGTGGCGCTGCACGGGGCGGTCGTGATGCTGGAGACGTCGATCCTGTCCTGGCTGACCTGCCAGCTCGTGGCCCTGTTCGCCGTGGCGGCGGCGTCGGCGGAGGCGGCCGAGGCGGC
>CAXSER010000074.1:0-9640 GCA_964236315.1 uncultured Acetobacteraceae bacterium
GCACGGAGTTGAGGATGCCCGAGCGCACCAGGAAGGTGCCGGACAGCGACAGCGAGAACGTAGCGATCGCCAGCAGCACGGTCCAGATCTTCAGGCTCTCGCGCTTCTCGACGACGATGGCGGAGTGCACCAGCGCGGTGCCGGTCAGCCACGGCATCAGCGAGGCGTTCTCGACCGGGTCCCAGAACCAGTACCCGCCCCAACCCAGCTCGTAGTACGCCCACCAGGACCCCAGGGCGATGCCGCAGGTCAGGAAGCACCACGACACCAGCGCCCACGGCCGCACCCAGCGCCCCCAGGCGGCGTCGATGCGCCCCTCCAGCAGGGCGGCCACGGCAAAGGCGAACGGCACCGCGAAGCCGACGTAGCCCGCGTAGAGGATCGGCGGATGGAAGGCGAGGCCGGGGTCCTGCAGCAGCGGGTTCATGCCGCGCCCGTCGGTCGCCGGCGGCCACATGCGCAGGAACGGGTTCGACGTCAGCAGCGCGAACAGCAGGAACCCCGCAGAGGTGCCGCCGAGCACGCCGAGCACCCGCGCGCGCAGCGCCGAAGGCAGCCCGCGCCCGAAGCAGGCGACCGCCCCGCCGCACAGCCCAAGAATCAGCGCCCAGAGCAGGATCGAGCCCTCGTGGTTCCCCCAGGTGCCGGTGATCTTGTAGAGCAGCGGCTTCGCGGCCGCGCTGTTCTCGGCGATGTTGGCAACCGAGAAATCGTCCGACACCGCGCTCCACACCAGCGCGCCGGCCGCCGCCAGCAGCGCCAGCAGCTGCCCGACCGCGAGGCCGGGGGCCGCCGCCATCAGCCGGGCGTCGGCGCGGTGCGCGCCGTAGAGCGGGATCGCGAACTGTGCGGCGGCAAGGCAGCACGCCAGCGCCAGGGCAAAGTGGCCAAGCTCGGGGATCATGCGGAGGCCTTGGTCATGGGGGTGTGCGTCACGAGCCCCGCGCCGGGCTTGCGGCCAGCGCGGTCCACTCCGCAGCCGGCGGTGGCCCGCCCTTCGACGGGTCCCAGCGACCGGACTTCTTCAGCGCGTCTGCGACGTCCTTTGGCATGTAGGCCTCGTCGTGCTTGGCGAGCACGTCCTGGGCGCGGAAGGTGCCGTCGGTCTGCAGGCTGCCGAGCGTGACCACCCCCTGCCCCTCGCGGAACAGGTCGGGAAGGATGCCCACGTAGGTCACGGCGACCGCCGCCTTGCCGTCCGTCACCTTGAACGAGGCGGCGGGCTGACCGTCGACGCTGCTGCGGTGCAGGCTGCCGGCCTCGACCATGCCGCCAAGGCGGATTGTGCGGTTGGGCGGCGGCACGTCCGCCAGGATCTGGGTCGGCGCCATGAAGAACACCAGGTTGCCGCCCAGCGCCGACAGCGACAGCGCCGCCGCGGAGCCGAGACCGACCCCGCACGCCAGCACCACCCAGAGCCTGCGACGCTTGCGTGTCATGTATTCCCCTGCCCGGCCGCCCTCGGGTCCAGCACCCGGAGCCGGCGCGCGGACCGCCGCAGCCGCAGCGCCGCGCCCGCCGAGTAGGCCACGACGACCGCCGCCGCGAGGCCATAGGACGCCGCGATGAACGGCAGATGCGTCATGCCGCGCCGTCCACAAGCCCGCGCAGGCCGGCGCCCGTGGCGTACGGACGTTCCGCCTCGTCGCGTCCCGCGCTGTCCGCGCGCGCCATAAGGAGGCCGCGCACCCTGCGCTCCATCACCGCCGCGCGCAGCCGTGCGCACACGATCGCCGCGAAGCCGATGGTGAACCCCAGTGTCGAGACCGCCAGCGGCCACAGCATGCGGCTGTCCATGGTCGGCGCGCCCGTCAGGGTGATGCTGTCCGGCTGGTGCAGGGTGTTCCACCACTGCACGCTGAACTTGATGATTGGCAGGTTGACCACGCCGACCAGCGCGAGGATCGCACCGGCACGGTAGCCACGCTGCGGGTCGTCGAAGGCCCGCACCAGGGTGATGTGGCCGAGATAGAGGAAGAACAGCACCAGCACGGAGGTCAGCCGCGCGTCCCAGACCCACCACGCCCCCCACATCGGCTTGCCCCATAGCGAGCCTGTCGCAAGGCACAGGGCGGTGATGCCGGCGCCGACCGGCCCGATCTCGACCGCGGCCAGGTCGGCGAGCGGATGACGCCAGACCAGGGAGACGAAAGAGCACGCCGCGAGAGATGCGTAGCCGGCCGAAGCCAGCCAGGCCGCCGGCACGTGGATGTACATGATCCGGACGGTATCGCCCTGCTGCCAGTCGGCCGGGGAGAAGAACAGACCCCAGACCAGGCCGGCCAGCGTCAGCGTCAGGCCTGCGCCGTTCAGCCAGGGCTGCATCCGCGCACCCAGGCGCAGGAACCGTCCCGGATTGGCGAAGCGGTGCAGCCAGC
The DNA here is from genome assembly GCA_964236315.1 of uncultured Acetobacteraceae bacterium. Taxonomy (GTDB): domain Bacteria; phylum Pseudomonadota; class Alphaproteobacteria; order Acetobacterales; family Acetobacteraceae; genus CAXSEF01. Next base: position 2,379 of record CAXSER010000074.1, read on the forward strand.
TGCCGGTGCGGCCCTGTGCGGGCGTGAAGGTCGTGCTTGCGTCCACTTCGCCTACCTGTATCCGCCGGAGGGAATTGCCAGTCGCCGGTCGGGCTGCGGCGGCCGACCGCGACAGGAAGGTCGTGCGTGCCTGCTGGCACGCCACGTCGCGGCGCGACGATACAGGCTCTGCACGATCCGCCCCCTTTCGCGATCCCGGCCCTTCGGGACCGCAGTGCCGAGCTATCCTCGGCACGCCCTGCAGGGGTATCGCACTCTGGTGCTTACCGTATCGTGGCGGGAAGCTGAACAGGGAAGAGTTTCGCGCCGATGCTGTTTGCGATCACGTGCACCGACAAGCCGGAGAGCCTGCCGATCCGGCTGGCCACCCGCGACGCCCACATCGCCTACCTGCGCGGCCACGCTGCCAGCCTGGTGCAGGCCGGCGCGCTGCTCGACCCGCAGGGCCGGCCGTGCGGCAGCCTGCTGCTGGTCGACGTCGAGGACGCCGCCGCCGCCCAGGCGCTCACCGACGGCGACCCGTATGCCAGGGCCGGGCTGTTCGAGAGCGTGGTCGTGCGGCCGTTCCGCAGGGTGTTCCGCGACGGCGCCATGGTCGGCTAGGCGCGGCCGATGCGCTGGCTGGTGAAGTCCGAGCCGGACAGCTTCTCCTGGACGCAGCAGGTCGCGAACGGCGTCGAGCCGTGGACCGGGGTGCGCAACCACGCGGCGAAGAACTTCCTCGCGGCGATGCGCCTGGGGGAGCTGGTCTTCTTCTACCACTCCGGCATCGGCCGCGAGATCGTCGGCGTGGCCGAGGTGGCGCGCGAGTCCTATCCGGACCCGACCGCCACGGAAGGTCCCTGGGTCTGCGTGGACCTGCGCGCCGTTGCGGCGATGCCGCGGCCGGTGACCCTGGCGCAGGTCAAGGCGGAGCCGGGGCTGGCGGGGATGGCGCTGGTGCGGCTGTCGCGGCTGTCGGTGGGACCGGTGGGCGAGGCGGAGTGGCGGATCGTCTGCGAGATGGGCGGCTGGGACGGTGGCGACACGGGCGCCAGCCTGGACCGGCCGGGCCGCTGAGGGCTTCGGCGGCGGTGCCGACGGGCAGAGCATCCGGGGCCCGCATCTCGTGGAGCAGAAAGCAGGGCCGCAACCCTGCTTCCTTTCGGCCCTGCATCTGCTCATGATGCCCGCAAGCCGCCGCCAAAGGCGGCACTGCCCGGGAGATGCCGATGTCCGCCGACACCCTGTACCACGTCAAACCCGCGCTGGCCGCGTCCTCGCACGTCAACGCCGAGCGCTACCGCCTGATGACGAACCACGCGTCGCTTGAGCCCGACGCGTTCTGGGCCGAGGAGGCGCGCCGCATCGCCTGGATGCGCGAGCCGACCACGATCCGCGACGCGAGCTTCGGCAGCGGCGTGGCGCCCGGGGCGGACGACGTGTGGATCCGCTGGTTCGCCGACGGCACGCTGAACGCCTCGGTGAGCTGCCTGGACCGCCACCTCGCCGAGCGCGGCGACCACGTCGCCATCATCTGGGAGGGCGACGACCCGGACACGCAGCGCCACGTCACCTACCGCGAGCTGCACGCCGAGACCTGCCGCCTCGCCAACGCCATGACCGCGCTCGGCGTGGGCCGCGGCGACCGGGTGACCATCTACCTGCCGATGGTGGTCGAGGCCGCCGTCGCGATGCTGGCCTGCGCGCGGATCGGCGCCATCCATGCGATCGTGTTCGGCGGCTTCTCGCCCGACAGCCTCGCCGGGCGTATCCAGGACTGCGGCTCCACCCTGCTGATCACCGCCGACGAGGGCCGCCGCGGCGGCCGCCGCGTGCCGCTCAAGACCAACGCCGACGCCGCGCTGAAGTCCTGCCCGACGATTGCCAACGTGATCGTGGTGGCCGTGACCGGCGGCGCGGTGCCGATGCAGGAGGGGCGCGACCATTCGTATGCCGAGCTGCTCGCCAGGGCGGCGCCGGACTGCGCGCCGGTCGAGATGGGCGCCGAGGACCCGCTGTTCATCCTCTACACCTCGGGCAGCACCGGCAAGCCGAAGGGCGTGATCCACAGCACCGGCGGCTACATGGTCTGGGCGAGCTACACCCACGAGCTGGTGTTCGACTACCATCCCGGCGAGATCTACTGGTGCACCGCCGACGTGGGCTGGGTCACCGGACACACCTACATCGTGTACGGCCCGCTGGCGAATGGGGCGACGACGCTGATGTTCGAGGGCGTGCCCTCCTGGCCGGACAGCTCGCGCTTCTGGCAGGTCGTGGACAAGCACAAGGTCAACATCTTCTACACCGCGCCGACCGCGATCCGCGCCCTGATGCGCGACGGCGACGGGCCGGTGAAGAAGACGTCGCGGGCCAGCCTGCGCGTGCTCGGCAGCGTCGGCGAGCCGATCAACCCGGAGGCCTGGCACTGGTACTACGAGGTGGTGGGCGACAGCCGCTGCCCGATCGTGGACACCTGGTGGCAGACCGAGACCGGCGGGATCATGATCTCGCCGCTGCCGGGGGCGACCGCGCAGAAGCCGGGCTCGGCGACCCTGCCGCTGCCGGGCGTGATCCCCGTGCTGGTGGATGCCGAGGGGCGCGAGCTGGAGGGCGTGGCGGAGGGCAACCTGTGCATCGCCGAGAGCTGGCCCGGCCAGGCGCGCACCCTGTACGGCGACCACGCACGCTTCGTGCAGACCTACTTCTCGACCTACCCGGGCAAGTATTTCTCGGGCGACGGGGCGAGGCGCGACTCCGACGGCTACTGGTGGATCACCGGGCGGGTGGACGACGTCATCAACGTCTCCGGCCACCGCATGGGCACGGCAGAGGTGGAGAGCGCGCTGACCTCGCATCCCAAGGTGTCGGAGGCTGCGGTTGTCGGCTTCCCGCACGACATCAAGGGCCAGGGCATCTACGCCTACGTGACGCTCGTCGCCGACGAGGAGCCGACCGACGCCCTGCGCAAGGAGCTGGTCGCGTGGGTGCGGCGCGAGATCGGACCGATCGCGGCACCCGATGCGATCCAGTGGGCGCCCGGCCTGCCCAAGACCCGCTCGGGCAAGATCATGCGCCGCATCCTGCGCAAGATCGCGGCCGGGGAGACCGACGGACTGGGCGACACCTCCACCCTCGCCGATCCCGGCGTGGTCGACGAACTGGTCAGCACCCGCACCGGCTGAGCCTGACGCCGCCGCGACGCAACCCAGGGGACCACGCTGCGGCGCAGGAGGCCGGCCGGCGGTCGTGCCTCCTGGCCCGGCATGGTGGTCAGATCCGCGGCGTTGGCCGTTTGGTTACGTTTGCGTGCGACGATCGACGCTTGGAAGGCAGGATCGCTCCCGAACGCCGGGACAATCCGCACCGGAGAGGCGCCTCATGCCAACACTCTGCCCAGGTGCCGACCCTGTCCGGCAGCCCGAGTCTCCGGCCGGCTCGGCCTCTCGCCGGCTCGCCGCCCACGCGATCTCCGGTGCGGCGGTTGCGGGGCACGCAGGCCCGGAAGGTCGCGGGACGAATCGATCCGGCATCACCGTTGGCTGGTGGACGGGCCGGCGGCGGGCGCCATGAACGCCGCAGGCAGGTCCGACATGGAGACCGCGCCAGACACCGTGCGGCTGGACCGTCTGGTCTTCGCCCCGTTGCGCGAGGTCGTGGTGGCGACGGCCGAGTGGAGGTCTGGGCAGCCGGCGGTTCCCGCCTCCGCACTGCCGCAGTTCCTGGCCATCGTACGCGACGGCATCGGCGACCAGTTCGCGGTGTGGAGTTCGTCGGGCGCGGGGCGCCCGCCCGGCGCGACGCCGCCGCTCGGTGCGAAGCTGTGGCCCGCGGCCAGCAAGCTGCTTGGCGCGGCAAGGTGCCCGCCGCTCTGGACCTCCGTGACCGGCCTGGCGGCACAGGATTTCGACACGATACGCACTGCGGTCGCGCAGCTTCTTGCCCATGCCGCCGCCATCGAGTCGTTCGTCGCGCAATGCGAGCCGTCGCGCCTGCCGCCCGACCCGCGTCATGTCAGGACGTTGCTGGACGACATTGCCCGCAGCGGAGCGCCCGGCTTCCGCCTCGCCCTGGTGATCCTGCTGCGTCGCTGCCCGCGACAGGAGGGTCTGGCGGCGCTGGCGTTGTCGACGGCGCGCAACGACGACGCGATCGAGGAGGCCGCCTACTCCGGCGGGACCTATGTTCTCGACGCCATTGTCGCCCGCCACCAGAAGGCCGCCGGAGCCGGGTCCGCCAACGCAGGCGGACCCGGGCAGCCTCGCGCACTCGCGCTGGAGATCGCCGATGCGGCCCGGGTGACGCGCTGCGTCGAGGCGATGGCGGCGCTGCGCCCGTTGTCGAAGCTGCACCGCGAGGTCGGCCGCAAGCGCGTGATCCTGCAGACCATCTGCCTTGACCGTTTCGAGGAGCAGGTCGCCGCGCTGCTGCTGCAGCCGCTTGCGTCGGGACAGGCGGACAGCCCTGGCGGTCTCGCAGGGCTGCGCCGGATCGCGGGCGAGCTCGGGGAGGTCTGCGACGCGCTGCGCCTGCTGGGAGACCGTCATGGCACGGAGCGCGCGATCCAGCGGGCAGCCCGCCGGGCAGGTGCCGCCCTCGGCGAGGCCGATCCCCAGGGCGCCATCACCGCGACCCTGATCGCGCGTCTGCGTGGCATGTCACAGCCCTGAGAGGAGCGGATCGTTGACCACCGGAGCCGTCGTTCTGGGCACGCTCGCCAGCCTGACCCTGCTGATCGCGGACGAGCCCGCGGCGGCAGTCTCTGCCGGTGACGTCGTTTCCTCGAACCACCTCACCGCCGGCTGCCCGACCGGGGAACTGGCCGTGGCGATGAACCCCAGCGGGCTCGCGAACTCGACCGCGGCCCTCGCCAGGATGGTGCAGGCGCACTGCAAGGCGATCGCGCCGGACACCCGGCTTCTGGTCACCGCACCGGTCGAGAAGGGTGCGATCCGGGTGCAGCCGGTAAGCGGCGTCGCCGAACCGCTTTTCGTCGTGGCGAGCGACTTCGAGCTTCTGGCACCCCGCCGCTAGACGACGGGCGCCCCCGGCCTACCCGCCTCCGGCCGTGACCCTGCGGTGCGGAAGGGCGCCTCAGCCGACCTTGGCGTGGATCAGCGACACCATGTCGCCGACGCATGCGACCTTGTCGATCTCCTTGGACCGCAGCCGCACGCCGAAGCGCTGCTCCACGGCGACGATGATCGCCACCATTGCCACCGAGTCCCAGCCCTTCACCTCCGCGGCCGTGGTCTCCGGCCGCAACTCGACGGTGTCGTCGTCCAACGACTCCCGCACGATCTCGGTGAACCCCGCGGTGATCTCGGCCTCGGTCATCAGAAGGCTCCTTCAGCTACCTGCATGAACAGCGTCTCCGGCTCGAAGCCGGCGAGCGGAAGCGCATAGAACGCGCCAGCTGCGGCATCGTCGCCGCCTGCCGGCTCTCCAGGCGGCGGCTCGATCGCCGAGAACCCGAGGCGCGGGTAGTGCTCGCGCACCATGTCGTTCTTCGCGGTTGGCCGGTACTCGCCGACCAGCCGTGTCGCCCCGAGCCGACGCGCCTCCTGCGCGACGAGCATCAGCGTCGCCGCCTCCACCTGCCGCCCGAGCACCCGGCAACTCATCACCCAGGAGTGGATCAGCACGTCGGATCCGTCCGCGGACAGCCCGCCGATCACCAGGGCGATGATCCCGTTGTCGCCGAATTTGTCGACGAGGCGGAGCTGCAGGCCGAACCGGCGCGGGTCGTCGATCACCGCGGCGATCGCCGCGTCCGTGGTGCGGATCGTCGTCAGGTTGAACTGGTTCGTCTTGTTGAACAGCTGCACGATGCGCGCGAGCCCCACGCGGTCGAAGCGGTTCCACACCAGCTTCATCTCGAGCGAGCGCAGGTAGGCCGGCAGGTCGGTCGCGGTCTCGGCCAGCGCGGCGCGCTCGCGGTTCTCCTGGTACTGCGCGGTGCGCTTGCGGTCGTCGGCGGTGATGGAGAGCATGTCGAAATACCCGGCGTCGGCCAGCATCTGCGGCACCAGCGCGGGGTCGTCCTCCGGGAACTCGGGGATCGCCACCTCCGGCAGCTCGCCGCGCACCAGGTTGCGCTCGAACGGGTTGTCGTCGAGGAACACCAGCGAATCGAGCCCGATGTTCAGCTCGCGGGCGATGCGGCGCAGGTTGGTCGCCTTGTCGTCCCAGTTCGCCACGAAGCTCGCGATGTCGTCGCGGCGCAGCACCATCTCCGGGTGCTTCTCGAACGGCTGCAGCGCGTTGGCCTCGTCGTTCTTCGAGCACACCGCCAGGATCACGCCGCGCCCCGCCAGGCGCTTCGCATGGGCCTGCAGCGCCGCGAACGCCTCGCCGGAGGCATTGCCCTGGCCGATCTCGATGCCCTCCAGCCCGTCGTCGCCGATCACCCCGCCCCACAGCGTGTTGTCGAGGTCGAGCACCAGCGCCTTGCGCGAACGCCCGCGGAAGGCGGCGAGCAGGTTGCCCACCATCTCGCCGAACACCGGGGCCGCCGCGCCGCCGATCTCCTGCTTGGCATGGTGCCAGACTGCCGGGTCGTGCCACGCACTCAGCCCGAACCGCGCCGCGCGCTCGTCGACCGCGAGCAGGTGCACACCGGCCGCATCCGCCGCCGGGCGCAGCGCCGCGTTGAGCCTGGCCAGGAACCCGGCCTGCGACGCGCCCAGCCGGTGCTCGTTGTCGCCCATCAGCCTGGGCAGCACCGGCAGCGCCGTCTGCTGGATCACCGTGGCGCCCATCGCCTGCGCCGCCTGCCACACCTGCGCGAGATCGGCCAGCGTGGCCGCGAGCACCCGCTCCGCCTCCGCCTCGTCCGCCCCCGCCGGCAGCCCCGCCGCGAGGTGGCGCGCGTCCAGGCACAGCAGCACCACGTCCGGGCGGAACGCCGCCACCTCAGGCGCCGGCTGCATCAGTTCCTGGCGGTACTGGCCGTACTCGCCCTCGTGCACGCTGACGTGCAGGCCACGCCGCAGGGCCGACACCCGGATCGCCGGCACCAAGTGCCCCAGCGTGGACGAGCCCAGCACCGCAAGGCGGATCGCCGGCGCGGCAAGGCCGGCCTCCGGCGGCTCGGGATAGCGGCGGCGCAGCAGGCGGTCGAGGCGCCCGGTGGCGAGCGGGTCGAGCCGGGCGCGGGCCAGCAGCACCAGCGCGGGCCAGTCCGCCTCGCCCGCCGCCTTCAGCCGCTCGGACCAGTCGGCCTCGACGGGAAGCCAGGCCAGGTCGGTCAGTGCCATGGGTGTCCCTCGTGCTTGGGC
>CAXSER010000075.1:0-9629 GCA_964236315.1 uncultured Acetobacteraceae bacterium
GGCGGCGGCGGGCCGGCGGGTTTGCGGCGCGCGGCGCAGGGTGGCCTTGTGGGGGCGGGGCCGGCCGCGCGGGCCGGGCAAAGTCCGGGGTTTTGGCAATGGCGTTCAGTCCAGGGTTCTACGAGGCGTCCAGCGCGATGGGCGCGCCGGTGTGCGCGTCGTCCGACGGCGTGCTCGGCGTGGGCGGGCCGGCGGTCGACGGCGAGCGGCTGCGCGTGGTGGTGGGCATCCTGCAGTCGCTGGAAGGCGTGGGGCTGATGTTCTGCGCCGAGCGGCCGCTGCAGGTGCGGCTGCCGGGCGGCGGCGGGGCCGAGGTCGTCGTCGTCGACGTCGAGGCGGGCGAGGGCGGGCACGGGCTGCGGCAGGTGTCGAGCGGGAGCCTGGTCGGCGGGGGCGGCGGGGAGGCGGACGGGGCGGGGCTGGTGCTGGAGCCGGCGGAGCCCGGGTTCCTGCCCGAGGCGGCGCGCGCGGTGCTGGCGCTGGACGCGGAGGGGCGGCTCGGGGAGCCGGAGTCGCTGGCGCGGCTGGTGGGCGAGCCGGGGCTGTGGCCGCTGCTGCCGGCGGTGCTGCGCTCGATGGACGCGGCGGGGGTGCGGCGCGCGGTGCCGGTGCTGGCGGCCTCGCCCTGCTACGAGCAGGTGTTCCCCACGCTGCGCGCCCTGTGCCAGGACGGCATGCCGCGCTCGTTCGCGCCGCGCATGCTGTGGGGGCAGGGCTGGGACTGGGGCTCGGCCGGGGCGCACACCTACGGCTCGCCGGCGATCGGGCCGTATCCCGGGGCGTCGCTGCGGATCGGACGCTACTGCTCGCTCGCCGAGGAGGTCACGTTCATCCTCGGCAACCACGTCACCGCCAGCGCCAGCATGTACCCGTTCCAGAGCGGGACGCAGTGGCCGTCGCGCCAGGCGGGGCACCGCGTCGCCGAGTACGTGGCCCGCGACATCGAGGTCGGCCACGACGTGTGGATCGGCTACGGGGCGACGGTGCTGGCCGGCGCGCGGATCGGCAACGGGGCGCTGATCGCGGCGGGCGCGGTGGTGCGGGGCGTGGTGGCGCCGTACACCATCTATGGCGGCAACCCGGGGCGGGCGATCCGGGCGCGGTTCGCGCCGGAGGTCGTGGCGCGGCTGCAGGCGCTGGCGTGGTGGGACTGGCCGGACCACAGGGTGGACCGGTTCAGCGCGCTGCTGCTGGACCCGGAGGTCGAGAGGTTCCTGGACGAGGCGGAGAAAGGTTGAGGCCCCGCCTTCAAGCATGGGCCTCGAACCCCGCCAGGGCGAGCCGCCCTGGACTGGCCTTGCTTAAGTAAGGGGATCAAAGGGTTCTCGGACCCTTTGCGGGTTCGGGCGTAGCTGGCCGAAGGTTCCGCTGGCCCCCTTCGGGCCATCGGAATGGCCAGCGGAGGGGGAGCCCATGCTTGCTTCCTATCCTGGCGCGTCGAGCAGCGCGTGCCAGCGGGCGACGTTGCGGTCGTGCTCCTCCAGGGTGCGGGCGAAGGCGTGGCCGCCGTGGCCGTCGGCGACGAAGTAGAGCGCGTCGCTGTCGGCCGGGTGGGTGGCGGCCGTGATCGAGGCGGTGCCTGGCGAGCAGATCGGGCCGGGGGGCAGGCCGGTGTTGCGGTAGGTGTTGTAGGGGTCGTCGTGGTCGAGGTCGGCGCGCGACAGGCGGTGGTCGAGCGCGCCGAGGCCGCCGCTCGCGCCGTAGGCCACGGTGGGGTCGGCCTGCAGCTTCATGCCGCGGCGCAGGCGGTTGAGGAACACGGCGGCGACCAGCGGGCGTTCCTCGGGGCGCGCGGTCTCGCGTTCCACGATGGAGGCGAGGGTGAGGGCGTCGCGGGGGGTGGCGAGGGGGAGGTCGGGGGCGCGGGAGGCCCAGGCGTCGTCGAGCGCGCGGGTCATGGCGGCCTGGGCGCGGGCGAGGACGGCGTCGCGGGTGGTGCCGCGCTCGAAGCTGTAGGTCTGGGGGAGGGCGGCGCCCTCGGCGGGGATCGGGTCGGGGCCGTCCAGCGTGTCGTCGGCGGCGAGCAGGCCGGCGATCTGGGCGGCGGTCAGGCCCTCTGGGACGGTGAGGCGGTGCTCGACGGGGCGGGCGGTGCGCAGGACGGCGAGCACCTGGCGCAGGCTGGCGTGGGCGGGGAAGGCCAGCTCGGCGGCGTGCAGCGGGCCCTGGCGGTTCGTGAGCAGGACGGCGGCGCGCAGGGCGGGGGCGCTGACGACGACGCCCTGGGCGGCGAGGGCCCGGGCGAGGGTAGCGGTGGGGGCGCGGGGGACGACGATTTCGCGGGGGGCGTCGAGGGGGCCGGGGGCGTCGTAGGCGTGCAGGGCGTAGGCCGTGGCGCCGGCCAGGGCGAGGAGCAGGAGGAGGGCGAGGGAGGCGGCGCGCTTCATGGGAGGTCCTGGGCGGAGGAAGGAAGGTCGAGGCCCCGCCTTCAAGCACTGGGCCTCGAACTCCGCCAAGGGCTGGGCCCCTGGATCGCCTCCTCTTAAGAGAAGGCAGTCCAGAGGCCCAGCCTCTGGTGGGTTCGGGCAAAGCCCGACCTTGCTTGCTGCCTGCGTGGCTCAGGCCAGCGGAAGCTTGTAGCCGAGGTGGCTCGCGGTGAAGCCGGCGCGTTCGTAGAAGCGGTGGGCGTCGGTGCGGCGGCGGTCGGTCGAGAGCTGGACCAGGTCGCAGCCGCGGGCGCGGGACTGCGCGACGGCCCAGTCGAGGAGCTGGCGGCCGAGGCCGGCGCCGCGGTGGGCGGAGGCGATGCGCACGGCCTTGAGGTCGGCGCGCCAGGCGCCGCGTCGGGCGAGGCCGGGGATGAAGGTCAGGTGCAGGGTGCCGACCAGCGTGTCGCCGAGGGTGGCGGCGGCGAGGAACTGGTTCGGGTCGGCGTCGATGGCGGCGAAGGCGGCGGCGTAGCGCGGGTCGAGCGGCGGGGCGGGGTCGTCGCGCGCCGCGCCGAGGGGGTCGTCGGCGAGGAGGGCGACGAGGGCCGCGAGGTCGGCGGCGGTGGCGCGGCGGACGAGCAGGGGGCTCACGCGGGCGGCTAGAGCAGGTTGAGGCTCTGCCTCAAACTCCGCCAAAGGCTGCGCCCTTGGAACGCAGTCCTTAAGGGAAGCCGGGTCCAGGGGCGGCTTCGCTCCTGGCGGGTCTGGGCAGAGCCCAGCCTTGCTTCCTTGCTCACACCCTGCGGAACAGGATGCTGGCGTTGGTGCCGCCGAAGCCGAAGCTGTTGGAGAGGGCGACGTCGATGCGGCGTTCCTGGGCGGCGTGGGCGACGCGGTCGATGACGCTGTCGCGCGAGGGGGAGTCGAGGTTGAGGGTGGGCGGGGCGACGCCGTCGCGGATGGCGAGCAGCGAGAAGATCGCCTCGATCGCGCCGGCGGCGCCGAGCAGGTGGCCGGTGGCGGACTTGGTCGACGACATGGCGACGTGGCGGGCGTGGTCGCCGAAGAACTGCTCGACGGCCTCCAGCTCCAGGTCGTCGCCCATGGGCGTGGAGGTGCCGTGGGCGTTGATGTAGCCGACCTCGGCGGGCGACGTGTTGCCGTTGCGGAAGGCGGCCTTCATGGCGCGGAAGGCGCCGTCGTGGCCCGGGGCGGGGGCGGTGATGTGGTGGGCGTCGCCGGACAGGCCGTAGCCGGAGACCTCGCCGTAGAGCTTCGCGCCGCGGCGGCGGGCGTGCTCGTACTCCTCGAGGACGAGGACGCCGGCGCCCTCGCCCATGACGAAGCCGTCGCGGTCGCGGTCCCAGGGACGCGAGGCGCGCTCGGGGGCGTCGTTGAAGGCGGTCGACAGCGCGCGGGCGGCGCAGAAGCCGCCGATGCCGAGCGCGCAGACCGCGGCCTCGGCGCCGCCGGCGACCATGACTTCGGCGTCGCCGAGCATGATGAGGCGGGCGGCGTCGCCGATGGCGTGCACGCCGGTGGCGCAGGCGGTCACCGCGGAGTGGTTGGGGCCCTTGAAGCCGTAGCGGATGGAGAGCCAGCCGGAGGCCAGGTTGATCAGGGCGGAGGGGATGAAGAACGGCGAGAGGCGGCGGATCTTGCCCTCGGCGACCTGGAGCGAGGCCTCGTAGATGGTCTGCAGGCCGCCGATGCCGGAGCCGATCATGACGCCGGTGTTCTCGCGGCCCTCGCGGTCGTCCTCCTGGGGCTTCCAGCCGGAATCCTCGACCGCCTCGACCGCCGCCACCAGCGCGAGCTGGATGAAGCGGTCCATCTTCTTCTGGTCCTTGCCCGGGATCCACTCGGCCAGCGAGAGGCCGCCGGTCTCGCGGATGCCGGCGGGCACCTCGCCGGCGATGGTGGCGGGCAGGTCGGAGGGGTCGAAGGCGCGGATCGCGGAGATGCCGGAACGGCCGTCGATCAGCCGGCGCCAGACGTGCTCGACGCCGACTCCGAGGGGGCTTGCGATGCCCATTCCGGTGACGACGACCCTGCGGCCGCCGCCGTGCATTCCCGCGTAGGCCATGGGGGCCTCAGGCGGCCTTCTGCTTCTCGATGTAGTCGATCGCGTCCTTGACGGTGCTGATCTTCTCGGCCGCGTCCTCGGGGATCTCGACGCTGAACGCCTCCTCGAAGGCCATGACCAGCTCGACGGTGTCGAGGCTGTCGGCGCCGAGGTCGTCGATGAAGGACGCCTCCGGGGTGACCTTGCTCTCCTCGACGCCGAGGTGCTCGACCACGATCTTCTTAACCTTGTCGGCGATCTCGCTCATGTCACTCTCGGTCCTTGGTCTGCCGTGGGGGAGTTCGTCCTCGGCTCCGTCGGGCGGACCCGATCGGAGTGTCGCGCGTCGCGGACGAGGCAGAGGCGCGATTAGCATGGAGGCCACGCCCCGCCAAGGTGATGCGCCGCGCCCGACGCCACGGATGTGGCTTAATGGTGACGAGGCGGCGGCGCGATGCGGGCAGGAGGCGGCGGCGGGAGCAGGAGGCGGGGGCGGGAGACTCAGGGCATGGCCATGCCGCCGTTGACGTGCAGCACCGCGCCCGTGGTCCACGCCGCCTCGTCCGAGGCCAGGTAGGCGACCGCGGCGGCGACGTCGGCAGGCTGGCCCATGCGGCCGAGGGGGATCGCGGCCAGCAGGCGCTCGCGCTGCGTCTCGTTCAGGGCGGCGGTCATGGGCGTGTCGACGAAGCCGGGGGCCACGACGTTGACGGTGATGCCGCGCGAGGCGACCTCCTGGGCGAGGGACTTGCTCATGCCGATCAGGCCGGCCTTGGCGGCGGCGTAGTTGCTCTGCCCGGCGTTGCCCGTGGTGCCGACGATGCTGCCCACCGAGACGATGCGCCCGGCGCGGCGGCGCACCATGCCGCGCAGGCAGGCGCGCGCCAGGCGGAACGGCGCGGCCAGGTCGACGGCCATCACCCGCTCCCAGTCCTCGTCGCGCAGGCGCAGGGCCAGCATGTCGCGCGTGAGCCCCGCGTTGTTGACGAGGATGTGCAGCGGGCCGGCGGCGGCCTCGGCGGCAGAGACCAGGGCGTCGGCGGCAGAGGGCTCGGACAGGTCGGCGGGGCAGACGTGGGCGCGCTCGCCCAGCGTCGCGGCCAGGGCGTCGAGGGCGTCGCGGCGGGTGCCGGAGAGCACCACCGTGGCGCCCTGGGCGTGGAGCGCGGTGGCGATCGCGGCGCCGATGCCGCCGGAGGCGCCGGTGACCAGGGCGGCCTTGTCGTCGAGACGGAACATGCGGGGTTCTCCGGGAAGGAAGGTCGAGGCCCCGCCTTCAAGCACTGGGCCTCGAGCTCCGCCAAGGGCCGGGCCCTTGGATCGCCTCTGCTTGAGGGACGGGGATCCAAGGACCCCTGGTCCTTGGCGGGTCCGGGCAGAGCCCGGGCTTGCTTCCTACAGCGCCTTGAGCAGCGCCTCGATCTCGGCGGGGGTGCCGGCGTTGAGCGCGCGGCAGTCGGGGGCGACGCGGCGCACCAGGCCGGACAGCACCTTGCCCGCGCCCAGCTCGACGAAGCTGTCGGCGCCCATCGCCTGGGCGGCGAGCAGGGACTCGCGCCAGCGGACCGTGCCGGTGACCTGGAGCACCAGGTTTTCGCGGATGGTCTCGGGGCGCGTGGTGCGGGCGGCGGTGACGTTGCCGATCAGCGGCACCGCGGGAGTGGCGATGGCGGCCTCGGCGAGGGCCTCGCGCATGGCGTCGGCGGCCGGGGCCATCAGCGCGCAGTGGAACGGGGCGGAGACGGGCAGCAGCATGGCGCGCTTGAGGCCGCGCTCGCGGGCGACGGAGAGCGCGCGCTCCACGGCGGCGAGGTGGCCGGAGATGACGACCTGGCCGCCGCCGTTGTCGTTGGCGACCTCGACCACGTCCGAGCCGGTGGCGCGGCCGTCGACGGCGGGGCGGATGGCGGCGGCGGCGCAGATCTCGCGGGCGGTGCCGATCTCGACGCCGAGGAGGGCGGCCATGGCGCCGGCGCCGGGGGGGACGGCGGCCTGCATGGCGCGGCCGCGGCGGCGCAGCAGGCCGGCGGTGGCGGCCACGGTCAGGGAGCCGGCGGCGGCCAGGGCGCTGTACTCGCCGAGCGAGTGGCCGGCGACGACGGCGCAGCGCTCGCGCAGCAGGAAGCCGCCCTCGCGCTCCAGGGTGCGCAGCACGGCGAGCGACATCGCCATCAGCGCGGGCTGGGCGTTCTCGGTCAGGGTGAGGGTCTCGGAGGGTCCCTCGAACATCAGCTTGGCAAGCTTCTGGCCGAGGACGTCGTCGACCTCCTCGAACACCTCGCGCGCGGCGGCGAAGGCGGCGGCGAGGTCGCGCCCCATGCCGACGCTCTGGCTGCCCTGGCCGGGGAAGATGAAGGCGTGGATCGGCATCGGGCTGGCGTCCGGACGGAGTGCGGCGGCGGTATGGCGGCGGGGGGCGGGGCTGTCAAATGCAACGGGACGGGAACGGTCGGCGAGGCGGTTATTGGGACGTGGGGGCGGGGAGAAAGCAAGGTTGAGGCTCTGCCTCAAACTCCGCCAGGGCGAGCCGCCCTGGACCGGCCCTGCTTAAGAGGCCGGTCCAGGGGCGGCTCGCCCCTGGCGGGTCCGGGCGCAGCTGCCAAAGGTTCCGACGACCCGCCTGGGTCGTCGGAATGGGCGGCGGAGGGAGAGCCCAGTCCTGCTTGCGTCCTATAGCGTGACCATGCCCTCGATCAGGGTGGCGACGGCGCCGCCGATCCAGGTGTCGCCGCCGTGCTGGTCGACGTGGATGCGGCCGGTGCGGCCAAGGGCGGTGCCCTGGGCCGCGACGTAGGACGGGGGGGCGAGGCTGGCGCCGATCAGCCACTGCGCGAGGCCGGCGTTCAGGCTGCCGGTGACGGGGTCCTCGGGGACGCTGGCGCCCACGAGGAAGGCGCGGACCTCGAGGCGGGGGTCGTGCGGGCCGGCGGCCGGGAGGTCGTCGCAGGGGGCGGCGACGCCGAGGAACAGGCCGGACAGGGTGGCGTCGGGGCGCAGCGCGAGCAGGGCGGCGCGGGTGCGGAGCAGGACGCCGATCCAGGGCGGGCCGTTGTCGATCCACTGCGAGGCTGCGATGGCCGCCGGGTCGAGGGCGAGGCCGGCGGCGATCCTGGCGAGCAGGTCGGGGGCCAGCGGGCCGGTGCGGCGCAGCGGGGGGGCGGCGAAGGCGAGGCGGCCGTGGTCCTGGCGGACGCGGACCAGGCCGATGCCGCATTCCTGGACGACCGTGCCGGGGGTGCGGGGCCGGCCGCCGCCGGCGAGCCAGGCGTGGCAGGAGCCGAGGGTGGGGTGGCCGGCGAAGGGCAGCTCGGCCTCGGGGGTGAAGATGCGCACGCGGTAGTCGGCGTCCGGGTGCGTGGGGCGGAGCAGGAAGGTGGTCTCGCTCAGGTTGGTCCAGCGGGCGAAGGCGGCCATCGCGGCGTCTGGCACGTCGTCGGCGTTGGAGACGACGGCGAGGGGGTTGCCGCCGAGGGGGGCGGGAGAGAACACGTCGAGCTGGCGGAAGGGCAGGGTGGGCATGGGGGTCTCCAGGAAGGAAGGTTGAGGCGCTGCCTCAAACTCCGCCAGGGCGAGCCGCCCTGGACCGGCTTCTCTTAGGTCATGGGATCAGAGGGTCCTCGGACCCTTTGCGGGTCCGGGCGTAGCCGGCCGAAGGTTCCGGTGGCCCTCTCGGGCCATTGGAATGGCAGGCGGAGGGAGAGCCCGGCCTTGCTTTCCTCGCCGGGCCGCCGGTGTTGCATTTCGCGGTCGCGCGTGCTTGTTCCGCCGCTTCCCTGCCGGGGCGTTGGCGCGCCGCGGCTATGCCCGATTCCCGGGCTGAACACATCCATAGGGGCGGCAATGCCACTTTACGAGTGCGTGCTCATCGCACGCAACGACGTCACGCAGGCCCAGGTCGAGACCGTGGCGGACACCATCGCCGAGCAGCTCGGCGCCGACGGCGGGACCGTCGACAAGCGCGAGTACTGGGGGCTGCGGTCCCTGTCGTACCGCATCAAGAAGAACCGCAAGGGCCACTACATGCTCCTCGGCCTGAACGCGAAGCCCGCGTCGGTCAACGAGATGGAGCGTCTCCTGGGCCTCAACGAGGACGTGCTGCGCTTCATGACGATCCGCGTCGACGCGCTCGACGAGAACCCGTCGGCGATCCTGACGCGCCGGTCCGACGACCGCGAGCGCGGCTTCCGCGGGCCCAAGCCCGCCGGCCGCTTCGAGAGCGGGCGCAAGCGCTCGTTCGACGACCGCGAGGAATACCGTGCGCGCGGCGACGAGCCCGCGCCGCGCCAGGGTGGGGAGGAATAGGCATGTCCGAGTCAGAGGATGTCGGCCCGGCCGCACGCCGCTCCGCCGTCGGCGCACGCCGGCCCTTCTATCGCCGCCGCAAGTCCTGCCCGTTCAGCGGGCCGAACGCGCCGAAGATCGACTACAAGGACGTCCGCCTGCTCAGCCGCTTCCTGAGCGAGCGCGGCAAGATCGTGCCGAGCCGCATCACCGCCGTCTCGGCGAAGAAGCAGCGCGAGCTGGCCCAGGCGATCAAGCGCGCCCGCTTCCTGGCGCTGCTCCCGTACATCCTGTCCTGAGGGGGAGCAGTCATGGCAACCGTTGAGCTGATCCTGCTCCAGCGCGTCGACAAGCTTGGGCAGATGGGCGACAAGGTCCGCGTCAAGCCGGGCTACGCGCGCAACTTCCTGCTGCCGCAGAAGCGCGCCATCCGCGCCAACAAGGCGAACCTGGCGCAGTTCGAGACGCAGCGCGTCCAGCTCGAGGCGCAGAACATCAAGCGTCGCGAGGAGGCCGAGCGGCTGTCCGAGCGCATGGCGGGGCTCACCGTCGTGCTGATCCGCTCGGCCGGCGATTCGGGCGCGCTGTACGGCTCGGTGTCGAACCGCGACATCGCCGACCAGTGCACCGCGGCCGGCCTCACCGTCACGCGCCAGCAGGTCGTGCTCGACCAGCCGATCAAGATGCTGGGCCTTTCCGACGTGCGCGTCGTGCTGCACCCCGAGGTCGACCTGCCGGTGACGGTCAACGTCGCGCGCTCGGTCGAGGAGGCGGAGAAGCAGGCACGCGGCGAGGCCGTGGGCCAGGCGGCCGAGGAGGACGAGTACGACCCCGGCGAGCTGTTCGACCCGAACAGCGCGCCGCGCGAGGACGCGGACGAGCGATAGGAAAGACAAGGCCAGAGGCTCTGCCTC
>CAXSER010000076.1:0-9589 GCA_964236315.1 uncultured Acetobacteraceae bacterium
GCCCCTGGCGGGTCCGGGCAGAGCCCGGCCTTGCTTCCTACCCGGTCGAGCCGAAGCCGCCGCGGGCGCTCGGCGCGGAGAAGGCGTCGACGAGGCGCAGGGTGGGGTGCAGGACGGGGACGAACACGAGCTGGGCGAAGCGTTCGCCGGGCTCGATGGTCAGGGGGTCGCCGCCGGGGGCGTTGCGGTTCCAGGCGCTGACCAGGACGGGGCCGGTGTAGTCGGGGTCGATCAGGCCGACCAGGTTGCCGAGCACCAGGCCGCGGCGGTGGCCGGCACCGGAGCGCGGCAGGATCAGGGCGGCGATGCCGGGGTCTGCCATGTGCATCGCGAAGCCGGCGGGGACCAGAACGGGGGGGGCGCCGGGGGCGAGGTGGAGGGGAGCGTCCAGGCAGGCGTGCAGGTCGAGGGCGGCGGCCATGCCGGACTGGCGGCGGGGGAGGCCCCACTCGTGCAGGCGGGGGTCGAGGATGGTGATCTCGATCTCTGGCGCTGGCTCTGGCGGCATCGGGGCGGCTTCCTGCGGTGGGTGGGGGCCATCGCATGTCCGGGGGGCCGGGAGCAACGGGCCCGCAACCGCATTTCTGCCGGGCCTCGCGGTCGCCTCCGACACCCGGCTGCCTCTCGCCGGGGTGGCTGGAACGTCCTGGGCTGGCGGGGTCCAGGCAGCCGGCTGTCGCTCGTCCCGGCCCGGGAGACGTCTGCGCTCCTGCCCGCCGCGGCAGGAAGCGGTCGCCTGCGCGATGCGGTGCCGGGCGGCGTCCTCAGGGACGATCGGCGTGGGGTGGCAGCAGCCCGGCTTCGCGGTAGTTCTGGATCAGCCGGTCGTACAGCTCGATGTCGGCCCGTCCCCTGGCCATGAGCTGGGCGCCGGCGATCGCGGCGAAGATCCCGCCGGCGCGGTCCAGGGCGGCCTGGGGCGGCAATCCGGTTTCCCCCAGCCGTTGTGCCAGCCAGCCGATGTTGACGTCGGCGAAGCGATCGACCTCGGCCATCACGGCCGGGGGCAGGTCGTCATGCTCCGCGGCCATGAACGAGCAGAGGCACATGCGGTTGTCGCTGGCGAGCGAGCGGCGGAACAGGTCGGGGTAGCGGGACAGGCATTCCTTCGGGTCCGGCGTGTCTCGGCCCAGGGCCTCGAGTTCGGCCGCGGAATCCTCCCAGTAGCGGCGTGCCACGGCGGCGCCGAGGTCGGCCTTGCTCGGGAAGTAGTAGTAGAGGCTGGCACTCTTGACGCCGACTTCCGCTGCGAGATCGCGGAAATTCAGTCCGTTGTAGCCGTGCGCCTGCGCGCGGCGCCGGGCGGCCTGCAGGACTGCTTCGCGGGAGTTCGTGCTCATGGGCCCACCTTCCAACTGATAGATAGGGGGTTGCGGGCGGCCGCGCAAAAGTCCAGATGATGTCTATCAACTGGTAGATAGGTAGACGACATGGCCATCGACATCCTCTGGTCCGACGCAACCCGCCTGGCCGAGCTGATCCGCAGGCGCGAGGTCTCGCCCGTCGAGGTCGTGCAGGCGCATCTCGACCGCATTGCCGCTGTCGACCCCGGGGTGAACGCGATCGTGTCCGTCGCGCACACCGCCCTGGCGGCGGCCCGGGCCGCGGAGGCCGCCGTCCTGGCCGGCGAGGCGCTCGGTGCGCTGCACGGGGTGCCGTTCACCGCGAAGGACTCCATCGACACGGCGGGCGTGCCGACCCAGCGCGGCTCGCCGATCTTCCGCGGGCGCACGCCGGACGCCGATGCCACCAGCGTCGCGAGGCTGAAGGCGGCCGGCGCCATCCTGCTGGCCAAGACGAACCTGCCCGAGTTCTCCTACTCGACGGAGAGCGACAACCTGCTCACCGGGCGCTCCAACAACCCGTGGAACCTGGAGCGCACCCCCGGCGGGTCCTCGGGCGGGGAGTCCGCGGCGATCGCGGCGGGCATGTCGCCGCTGGGGCTGGGGACGGACCTCGCCATCTCCATCCGCGGGCCGGCGGCGCAGACCGGCATCATCGGCTTCAAGCCGACGCATGGCCGCATCCCCATGACCGGCATCTGGCCGAGGGCGCCGCGCCGCTTCTGGCACGTCGGGCCGATGGCGCGGAGCGTGCGCGACGTGGCGCTCGCCTACTCGCTGATGGCGGGGCCGGATGGCGCGGACGGGTTCTCCACGACGTCGGGCTCCTACGACGCGGGCGTGGGGACGGCACCCGGCCGGGCGCTGCGCGTCGGCTGGCTGGTCGAGCCCGGCTTCGGCCCTGTCGACCCGGAGGTCGCATCGACCGTGCAGGCGGCCGCCATGGCGTTGCGCGACGCGGGGCACCTGGTCGAGGCTGTGCGCATCCCGGCCCTCGAACGCGACAACGCGCTGGACATCTTCCTGAAGCTCCACCTCAACGAGCTGAGGCCGGCCTTCGTCGAGGCCACGGCGGGGCGTCCGGACAGCGACCTCTTCGGGATCGCCAGGGGCATGCTGGCGTCCGGCGAGACGCCGATGGACGCCTTCGTCGACGCGATGCAGGGCGCGGAGCGGATGCGTGACGGCTTCGCCGACTACTTCGGCCGGTTCGACGCCCTGCTGACGCCGACGCTGCCGCTGCCTGCGCACCGGCACGGTCTTTCGGAGCTGGTGATCGACGGCCGCACGGTGCCGGCGGTGCAGGTGATGGGGGCCACGACGCCGCTGAACGTCACCGGGCTGCCCGGGCTGTCCATCCGGTTCGGCACCAGCCGGGAGGGCCTGCCGATCGGGGTCCAGCTCGTGGCCGCGTGGCATGCGGAGTCCACGGTCCTGCATCTTGCGGCCGGACTGGAGGCGGCAAGCCCGGTGCGTGACCTGCGGCCGGCGATCGCGTAGCGCGCCTTCGGGGGGCGTGGGCCGGACGCGGCCGGCGGTTCAGGGGGGTGGCAGGGCGGCGGCGATGCGGGCGGCGAGGCGGCGGGCGACCTCGGTCTTGGGGAGGCGGTCCCAGGATTCGGCGCCGTCGGGGGTGACGAGGAGGACGGCGTTGCTGTCGCCGCCCATGGTGTCCGTGCCCGCGCCCACGTCGTTGGCCACGATCCAGTCGCAGCCCTTGCGGGTGCGCTTGGCGGCGGCGTTGGCGGCGAGGTCGCGGGTCTCGGCGGCGAAGCCCACGACGAGGCGGGGGCGGGCGGGGCCGGGGCGGGACAGGGTCGCCAGGATGTCGGGGTTGGCGACCAGCGACAGGGTCGGCGGGGCGGCGTCGGGGGTCTTCTTCAGCTTGTGGGGGGCGATGTCGGCGGCGCGCCAGTCGCCGACGGCCGCGGCGCAGACGGCGATGTCGGCGGGGAGCGCGGCCTCGCAGGCGGCGAGCATCTCGCGGGCGGATTCGATGCGCACGGTCGTGACGCCGGCGGGGTCGGGCAGCGCGGTCGGGCCGCTCACCAGGGTCACGCGGGCGCCGAGGGCGGCCAGGGCGGCGGCGATGGCATGGCCCTGGCGGCCGCTGCTGCGGTTGGCGAGGTAGCGGACGGGGTCGATGGCCTCGTGGGTGGGGCCGGCGGTCACCAGGGCGTGGCGGCCGGCGAGGGGGAGAGGATCGAACGGGGAGGCGCGATCGGGCAGGGAGGGCTCGGCCGGGGCGGGGTGCCCTGCCAGGGAGGCATGCCCGGCCAGGGAGGCGCGCCCGGCGAGGCCCTGCGTGATCCCGGGAGCGGAAGGGTCTGTGAGGTCCGGGGGGGCGGGCAGGGTCGCGAGCTGCGCGAGGATGGCGGCCAGGATCGCGGGGGGCTCGGCGAGGCGGCCGGGGCCGACCTCGTGGCAGGCCATCACGCCGACCTCGGGGCCCACCACGGCGACGCCGCGCGCGGCCAGGGTCGCGAGGTTGGCCACCGTCGCGGGGTGGGTCCACATGCGCACGTTCATCGCGGGGGCCACCAGCACGGGGGTGTCGGTGGCCAGGAGGAGCGTCGTCGCGAGGTCGGAGGCGAGGCCGGCGGCCATGCGGGCGAGGATGTCGGCGGACGCGGGGGCCACCACGACCAGGTCGGCGGAGCGGGACAGCTCGATGTGGCCCATCTCGCTCTCCTGCGTCAGCGACCACAGGTCGGTGTGGACGGGGGAGCCGGTCAGGGCCTGCAGGCTCAGCGCGGTCACGAAGCGGGCGCCGGCGTCGGTCAGCACGCAGGTCACGGCGATGCCGGCCCTGGAGAGGAGGCGGACCAGCTCCAGGGCCTTGTAGGCCGCGATGCCGCCGGAGACGATCAGGAGGACGCGGGGGGTCATGGGAAGCAAGCAAGGCCGGGCTCTGCCCGGACCCGCAAAGGGTCCGAGGACCCTTTGATCCCTTGACTTAAGCATAGGATTCTCAAGGCGAGCCCTGGGCGGAGTCCAGAGGCAGAGCCTCTGGCCTTGCTCCCTTCACAGGCGCCACCCGGAGTGGATCGCGGCGATGCCGCCGGAGAGGTTGCGGACCTCGACGCGGGCGAGGCCGGCGGTGCGCATCATCTGCGCCAGCGTGTCCTGGTCGGGGAAGGTGCGGATGCTCTCGGCGAGGTAGCGGTAGCTGTCGGCGTCGCCGGCGACCATGGCGCCGAGGCGGGGCAGCACGCCGAAGGACCAGGCGTCGTAGACGGGGGCGAGGACGGCGACCTGCACGCGGGAGAACTCCAGGCACAGGAAGCGGCCGCCCGGGCGCAGGACGCGGCGGGCCTCGCGCAGGACGGCGTCCTTGTCGGTGCAGTTGCGCAGGCCGAAGGCCATGGAGACGACGTCGACGCTGCAGGACGGGAGGGGGAGCTGCTCGGCGTCGGCGACGAGGAAGCGCAGGCCGTCGAGGTTGCGGGCCTCCGCCCGGTCGCGGCCGACGGAGAGCATGGCGGCGTTGATGTCGGACAGGATCGCCGGGCCGCCGCCGCGGGCGCGCCAGCCGAAGGCGATGTCGCCGGTGCCGCCGGCCAGGTCGAGCAGGGTGTGGCGGGGCGAGGGGCGCAGCGCGGTGGCGAAGGCGGACTTCCAGACGCGGTGCACGCCGAGCGACATCAGGTCGTTCATCACGTCGTAGCGGCTGGCCACGCTGTCGAACACGGCGCGCACCATCGGCTTCTTCGCGTCGCGCGGGACGCTGCGGTAGCCGAAGTCGGCGGTGTCGGGGGCGAAGGGCGCGCCGGGCGCGGGTGGGGCGTCGGACGGGTGCGCGGGGGGGTGGCCGGCGTGGGGCGTCTCGGGGGGGTTCATCACGGGCGCAATATAGCGTAGCGGCAGGGGATGCCGGAACTCCCAGAAGTCGAGACAGTGATGCGCGGGCTGCGCGCCAGGCTGGAGGGGCGGGTGATCGCGCGGGCCGCGATGCACCGGCCGGACCTGCGCTGGGCGGTGCCGCCGGGGCTGGCGGCGCGGCTGTGCGGGGCGCGGGTGGAGGGGTTCCGGCGGCGGGGGAAGTACATCCTGATGCGGCTCGACGGCGGGGACAGCGTGCTGGTGCACCTGGGGATGTCGGGGCGGATGAACGTCGACCGCAGCGCACCGGACGCGCCCGGGCGGCACGAGCACCTGGTGATCGAGACGGAGGACGGGTGGCGGGTGGGGTTCGTCGATCCCAGGCGGTTCGGGTCGCTGGACCTGGTGCGGACGGAGGCGGAGGATTCGCACCGGCTGCTGGAGGGGCTGGGGCCGGAGCCGCTCGATGCGGCGTTCGACTCGGGGGTGCTGTCGGAGCGGCTGCGGGGGCGCAGGACGAGCGTGAAGGCGGCGCTGCTGGACCAGAGGGTGGTGGCCGGCCTGGGCAACATCTACGTGTGCGAGGCGCTGTTCCGGGCGCGGGTGTCGCCGACGCGGCTCGCGATGACGGTGCCGGGCGCGCGGGCGGGGCGGCTGGTCGAGGCGATCCGCGCGGTGCTGGGGGAGGCGATCGCGGCGGGGGGGTCGTCGCTGCGCGACTACGTGCAGCCGGACGGGGAACTGGGGTGGTTCCAGAACGCGTGGAAGGTGTACGGGCGGGAGGGGGCGCCGTGCGAGCGATGTCCCGGCGCGCCGGAGTGCGGGGGCGTGCAGAGGGTGGTGCAGTCGGCGCGCTCGACGTTCTTCTGCCCGAGGCTGCAGACGTGAGCGTGTCGGGGGCGGAGCGGGAGGTGGCGGGGATGCGGTTCGGGGTGGTTTTCGCGCGGCTGCGGGTGCCGGCGTGGGTCGTGGCGTGCGCGCTGGTGGGGGGGCCAGTGGCGCCGGGGTGGGCGCAGGAGGCGCGGTGCGCGGCGGTGTTCGCGGGCGGGCGGGCGCCCGTGCTGCTCAACCAGAAGCTGGCGGCGCGCAGCCATGCGCTGTGCTTCGGGGCATACGCGGTGCTGGCGTCGGGGGTGTCGCGGGGGCCGGTGTGGTCGGCCGAGCACCTGGACGCGGCGAGCGTGGAGGCGGCGCGGGGCCTGCAGCGGGTCGACGCGTTCCACGCGGAGGAGGCGCTGCCGGAGGCCGATCGCGCGGACCCCGAGGACTACGTCCGCTCCGGCTTCGACCGGGGGCACATGACGCCGTCGGGGGACATGGCGGACGAGGAGTCGCAGCACGACAGCTTCAGCATGGCCAACATCGTGCCGCAGGCGCCGAAGCTGAACCGCGGGCTGTGGAGCAGGATCGAGGCGGCGGTGCGCAGGCTGGGGGAGGCGCAGGACGGGGGGGTGTACGTGGTGACGGGGCCGGTGTTCTACGGGAAGGATCTGCGCTCGCTGCCGGCGGGCGAGCTGGTGCCGTCGGCGGTGTTCAAGGCGGTGCTGGAGCCGGGCGTGGGGGCGGCGGCGTACGTGTGCGCCAACCGCGATCCGTCGCGCTGCCGGGTGGTCTCGATCGCGCAGCTTTCCGCGCGGATCGGGGTGGACCCGTTCCCCTCGCTGTCTGCCGATGCGAAGGTGGTGCCGATCGCCCTGCCGAAGCCGGGGCGCAGCCGGCGCTCGCGCGCCGCCCTGTCCGGGAGCCTGCCATGACCGCCTTCGTGCCGTTCGCCGACGACACCGCGTCGACCACCCTCGCCGGGCTGACCGCGGAGAACGGGCGCGACCGCATCGCGCTCTACGGGGAGGGCGAGATCACCCGCGACAAGGCGGGGCTCGCGCAGGCGAGGGCGCTGCTCGCGCTGCTGGGGGACGTGGTGAAGGCGCTGTCGGACGATCCGGCGCTGCCGCAGAAGGCGCCGGCGGCACAGGAGAAGCCCACGAAGGTGGTGGATAATCCGTTCGGGTGAAGGCAAGGCTGGGCTCTGCCCAGACCCGCAAAGGGTCCGAGGACCCTTTGATCCCTTGACTCAAGCATAGGACTCTCAAGGCAACTGCCTTGAGCGGAGTCCAGAGGCAGAGCCTCTGGCCTTCCTTGCCTCGGTCAGCCGGCGCGCAGCCTGACCATGAACGCGCCGACCTTCTCCTTCAGCGCGGCCGCGGCCGCGCCCAGCTCGGTGGAGGCGGCCAGGACCGCGCCGGCCGCGGTGCCGACCTGCCCGGCGCTGGCCGAGAGCACCTCCACGCTGCGCGAGGCCGCGCCGGTGCCGGAGGCGACCTGCTGCGTCCTCTGGGCGATCTCGGCGGTCACCGCGGCCTGGACCTGCACCGACTCGGCGGTGACCTCGGCCATGTCGGCGATGCGGCCGATGCCGGCGCCGATCTCTGCCAGCGCGGTGACGGCGGCGGCGGTCGCGTCCTGGATCGAGGCGATGCGCAGGCCGATCTGCCCGGTGGCGGCGGCGGTCTGCACCGCGAGGGACTTCACCTCGTTGGCGACGACGGCGAAGCCCTTGCCGGCCTCGCCGGCGCGCGCCGCCTCGATGGTGGCGTTCAGCGCGAGCAGGTTGGTCTGCTGCGCGATGCCGGTGATGAGGCCGACGATGGCGCCGACCTCTCGCGCGCGCTCGTCGAGGTTGCGCACGATGGCGTCGGTGCGCTGCGCCGTCGCGGTGGCCTCGCGCGTCGCGGCGAGGGACTGGCCCATGCGCGCGCTGACCTCGTGCACGGAGGCCGCGAGCTGCTCGGCGGCGGCGGCCACGGAGGTGACGTTGTCGCTGGCGGCGCCGGAGGCCAGCGCCGCGCTGTCGCAGTGTCGGGCGGCGCCGCCGGCGGTGCCGCGCATCTGCGTCGCGGTGTCGTGCAGGGTGGCGGCCATGCGGGCGAGGCGCGTGGCGGCGCCGCCGACGTCCTCGTCGAACGCCCGCGCCAGGCGGTCCTGCTCGGTGACGTCGGACCAGACGGCCATCACGCCGGCCTGGCGGCCGCGGCTGTCGCGCACGGCGAGGACGCGCAGGTCGAACACGCGATCGCCCAGCGGCTGGCGCAGGCGCTGCGGCATCGCGTCGGGGCCGGAGAGGCGGCCGGCCAGCAGCGGGAACAGCGCGGGCAGGTCGTGCTCCTCTGGCCTGCCCACGCCCGCGACCCCGGCCAGCATCGCGCGCGCGGCGGCGTTGGCGTAGGTCACGGCATGGCGCGGGCCGGCGTCGGCCCAGACCACGCCGGAGGGCACGCTGTCGACCATCGCCATGGCGGAGGCGTACCAGTCCTTGTAGCGCTCCGCGCGCTCCGCCTGCTGCGAGAGGAGGCTGCGCCGGACCAGCGGGAGGCGAGGCAGCATGAACATGTCTCGCTCCGGAGGACGGGCCCGCGAGACCCGTGGCGGCGCCGCGACACCGCGCGACGGCCGGCTGCGCGCCGGCGCGGGAACCATGCCAGGGGCGGGTGAACGGGCGGTGAAGGCCGGCGCCGGGCGTGGGCGTGTGCTCGTACCGGCGGCCGGATGCCTTGACCTGTCGAAGGCAGGCAAGGCTGGGCTCTCCCTCCGCGGGCCATCGGAACCTTTGGCCAGCTACGCCCGGACCCGCAAAGGGTCCGAGGACCCCTTGATCCCATGACTTAAGTACAGGATTCTCAAGGCGAGCCTTGAGCGGGGTCCAGGGGCCGAGCCCCTGGCCTTCCTTGCTTGAGGGGTCAGGGCACAGGACCGTTCGTATCAGGCGGTCACGACCTGCACGGGGCCGGGGGCGTCGGACACCGAGACCGGGGTGAGCCCCGCCGGGTCGCCGTCGGCCTGGGCGGGGCTGCCGCCCGCCGCGTCGCCGCCGAGGATCTCCACGCGGTGCGCGCGCACCAGGCGCACCCCGGGCGCGTGCGGCAGCAGGTTCAGCGGCAGCGCGGCGCCGTAGAGCAGGGCGGACAGCGGGCCGGCGCGGTCGAACAGGGCGACGGTGAAGCCCGGCTCGTGCGGGCGGGCCAGGGGGGCGAGCGTGTAGCGGCCGCCGTACAGCCGGCCCTTGGACACGATCACGCCGGCCACGGTGACGTCGTCGCCGTCGAGGCGGACACGCAGGGGCGCGAACTCGTAGCGCGCCACCTCGCGCAGGGTCTGCGCCACGTACGCCGCGCGCCCGACCGCGCGCTTGAGGGGCAGGGACAGGCGGTGCACCACCTGGGCGTCCAGGCCGACGCCGAGCATCTGCACGAACACGCGCGCGCCCTCCGGCGTGCGGGCCAGGCCGGGCCAGAGCGTGCGGGTGCGGCCGAAGGCGAGGGCGGAGGCGACGGCGTGGGGGGCGAACGGCAGGCCCAGCTCCCAGGCCAGCACGTTGGCGGTGCCGAGCGGGATGATGCCGAGGCGCGCGGTGCTGCCGGCCAGGCCGG
>CAXSER010000077.1:0-9567 GCA_964236315.1 uncultured Acetobacteraceae bacterium
ACGGCGCTCCCTGCCCGGTGTCGCCCCCCGCACCGCGCCCCCCCGTCGCCCTGCGCCCGCGCCGCCTCAGCGTCACCGAGATCGAGACCTGGCTGCGCGACCCGTACGCGATCTACGCCCGCCACGTCCTGCGCCTGCGCGCCCTGCCACCGATCGAGGAATCCGCCGACGCCGCCGACTACGGCAGCGTCGTGCACGGCGGCCTCGCGAAATTCCTCGACTCCGTCGGCACCACCTGGCCCGCCGACGCCGCGATGCAGCTCCGCCTCGCCGTCGACCAGGCCCTCGACGAGCGCGGCCTGCGCCCTGCCCTCGCCGCCTGGTGGCGCCCGCGCCTGCGCCGCATCGCCGACTGGGCCGCGGGGGAAGAAGTCCGCCGCCGCGCCGGCAGCCCCGCCACCGCCGTGCGCCCGGAGATCTCCGGCGCCATCAGCATCCCTGGCCCCGCCGGCCCCTTCGAGCTGCGCGGCCGCGCAGACCGGATCGAGCGCCGCGGCGACGCCCTCTCCATCCTGGACTACAAGACCGGCGCCCCCCCCACCGGCACCGAGGTCGCCGACGGCTGGGCGCCCCAGCTCACCCTGCAGGCCGCGATGCTGCTGCGCGGCGCGTTCGGCCCGGAGCTGGCCGGCCACGTCATGGAGCTGGCGTACTGGCACCTGTCCGGCGGCTTCGTCCCCGGCGAGGTCCGCGACCCCTTCCGCAGCGACGCGGGCAGGATGCAGGACGCCGCCGAGCTGGCCTGGGACAGACTGTGCCGCCGCGTCGCCGCCTTCGACGACCCGGACTGTCCCTACCTGTCGCAGCCGCACCCGGGCGAGGCACCACGCTTCTCCGACTACGCGCAGCTCGCCCGCGTCGGCGAATGGGCGCTGCTGGACGACGCGGGGTGAGGACCGTGACAAAGCAAGCAAGGCAAAGGGCTCTGCCCTTTGATCCCGCCAAAGGCGAAGCCTTTGGAAACCCACATTCAAGCTTCATTCCAGGCGCCCGGCTTCGTGGCCCCTGCGCCGGCACCCGCCACCCCCCCGGACCTCCGTCGCCTGGACTCAGGCCCGGAGTCGAAGGTTCCAAGGACTTGTCCTTGGCGGAGTCCAGAGGCAGAGCCTCTGGCCTTCCTTCCTTCCTGCACGCCCCATGAACACGATCACCCCCCTGAACCCGAGCGCGCGCGCCAACGCCGAGCAGGCAGAGGCCTCCAATCCCGCGGTCTCCGCCTTCGTCTCCGCCAACGCCGGCACCGGCAAGACCAAGCTGCTGATCGACCGCCTGCTGCGCCTGATGCTGCCGCGCGAGGTCGACACCCCCTCCGGCCACGCGGTGCAGGCCGGCGCAGACCCCGCGCGCATCCAGTGCCTGACCTTCACCAAGGCCGCCGCCGCGGAGATGTCGATCCGCCTGCAGCGCCGGCTGGGGCGGTGGGTCACGCTGGACGACGCTGCGCTGGACGACGAGCTGGCGGCGCTGTCCGTGCCGAGGACGCCGCGGACGCGGGCGGCGGCGCGCTCCCTGTTCGCCCGCGTGCTGGACCTGCCGGGGGGGATGCGGATCGGCACGATCCACGCGTTCTGCCAGTCGCTGCTGCGCCGCTTCCCGCTGGAGGCCGGGCTGTCGCCGCACTTCCGCGTGGTGGAGGACGCCGACGCGCGCGCCAGCCTGGAGGAGGCGCGCGAGGCGGTGCTGCAGAACCCGGAGCCCGCGGCGCTCGACACGCTGGCGGGCCTGGTCAGCGCGTCCGGGTTCGGCGGGCTGGTCTCTGCGCTGCAGGGGCGCCAGGAACGGCTCAGGGACGCGCTGGCGCTGCCGCCCGCAGAGCTGCTGGCGGCGCTGCGCCGGGCCGCCGGGGTGACGCAGCCCGACGACGCGGCGATCGTCGCGGAGGCGGCGGACGCGGACCTGTCGCGGGTGGCCGACGCGCTGCGGGTGACGCGCGCCGAGGGCTCGCCCGGCGTGCAGGACAAGGCGGCGCGCATGCTCGCCTGGCTGTCGCTGCCGGCGGAGCTGCGCGCCGAGCACTGGGAGGAATGGCTCGCCGAGCTGCTCACCGCCGGCCGGCCGCGCGGCCCGACGGTGTTCGCCAACAAGAAGCTGTCCACCGCGAAGCCGTGGGTGCTGGAGGCCTGCGTCGCCGAGGCGGAACGGGCCGCCTCGGTGCAGGACGCCCGCCGCGCGCTGCGCCTGGCCGAGGCGACGGCGGCCCTGCTTGCCCTCGCCGCGCCGGTGCTGCGCGACTACGACGCGCGCAAGGACACCGGCGCGAAGCTGGACTACGACGACCTGATCGGGCGTACCTCGCGGCTGCTGCTCGATCCCGGCGCCGCCTGGGTGCTCTACAAGCTCGACGGCGGCCTCGACCACCTGCTGCTCGACGAGGTGCAGGACACCTCGCCCGCCCAGTGGAAGATCGCCGACTCCCTCGCCACCGACTTCTTCGCCGGCGAGGGCGCCGAGCGCGACACCCCCGCCGGCCGCCCGGCGAACGGCGCGGCGGAACCCGAGGCAGGCCCTGCGGCGCGCACGGTGTTCGCCGTGGGCGACAGCAAGCAGTCGATCTACTCGTTCCAGGGCGCCGACCCCGAGCAGTTCGACCACTGGCGCGGCGTGTTCCGCGACCGCGTCCGCGCCGGGCAGCGCGAGTGGCGCGATACCACGCTCGACGTCTCGTTCCGCTCCACAACGCCGGTGCTGGCGCTGGTCGACGCCGTGTTCGCCGACCCTACGAACACCCCCGGCGTCACCTCGACCCGCGAGCAGCCCCACGTCGCGCACCGTCTCGGCCAGGCCGGCTGCGTCGAGCTGTGGCCGCTCGCCCCGGTGCCGGAGGACGCCGTGGCCGAGCCCTGGGCCGCGCCGTCGCGCAACGCCGGGCTGGTCTCCGCGCCGCAGCTGCTCGCCAACGAGCTGGCCGCCTGGATCGCCGGCCAGATCGCCACCGCCCGCCTCGACAGCAAGGGCCGCCGCCTGCACGCCGGCGACATCCTCGTCCTCGTGCGCCGCCGCAACGACTTCGCCCGCGCCCTGGTGCGCGCGCTCAAGACCCGCGGCGTGGCGGTGGCCGGCCTCGACCGCCTGGTGCTGACCGACCAGCCGGCGGTGCAGGACCTGATGGCGCTGTGCGACGCGCTGCTGCTGCCCGAGGACGACCTGACGCTGGCCTGCGTGCTCACCTCCCCGCTCGGCGGCGTATCCGACGACAGCCTGATGCGCCTTGCCGCCGAGCGCCGCGGCTCCCTGTGGCGCACCCTTCGCGAGCGCGCACCCGAGCAGGACGACTGGAAGGCCGCCTGGGCGTTCCTCTCCGCGCTGGCCGCGCGCGCGGACTTCGCCGGCCCGCACGCCCTGCTCGCCGAGGCGCTCGGCCCGCTCGGCGGCCGCGCTCGTCTGTTCGCCCGCCTCGGCCCGGAGGCCGCCGAGCCGGTCGACGAGCTGCTCGGCGCCGCGCTGGCGTACGGCCGCGCCCACCCGCCCTCGCTGCAGGGCTTTCTGCACTGGCTGCGCCAGTCCGGCGCCGAGGTGAAGCGACAGGCCGAGGAGGCCGGCGACGCCGTGCGCATCATGACCGTGCACGGAGCGAAAGGACTGCAGGCGCCGCTGGTGCTGCTGCCCGACACCACGTCGCTGCCACCCGACGACGGCGCGCTCGCCTGGACCCGCGACCCCCTCAGCGGCATCGAGCTGCCGCTCTGGGCGCCGCGCAAGGACTTCCACTGCGCGGCCCTGCAGCAGGTCCGCGACGACGGCGCCGCCGCCCGCACCGCCGAGTACAACCGCCTGCTCTACGTCGCGCTGACCCGGGCAGAGGACCGCCTCGTGGTGTGCGGCTGGCAGGGTCGCCGCGACGCCGACCCGTCCTGCTGGTACCACCTCGTCAAGCGCGGCCTGCAGTCGCTGCAGCCCGCCGCCACGCCGTTCCGCGCCTGGGCCGGCGAGTTCCTGGTCCACGACTCGCCGCAGCGCGCCGCCGTCCCCGCGGCCAGCGACCCTGCGGCCGCGGCCGGCACCGCACCCCCCGCCTGGCTGGGGCAGGCGCCGGACTGGCGGCCGCACGCCCCGCCGCCGGAGCCCTCCCTGCCGCGCCCGCTGGCGCCGAGCCGCCCGGAAGGCGTGGCGTTCGGCCCGGTGCCGCGCGCCGCCTCGCCGCTGCGCCAGGTCACGCCCGGCGGCGACCGCTTCCGGCGCGGCACGCTGATGCACACCCTCCTCCAGCACCTGCCCACCCTGCCGCCGGAGACGCGCGAGGCCGCCGCCTTGCGCCACGTGTCCGGCGCCGCCCGCGACCTGACGCCCGCCGAGGCCGCCGCCCTGGTGCGCGAGGCGCTCGCGGTGATGGCCACGCCCGCGCTCGCCGCCCTGTTCGGCCTCGGCAGCGTCGCCGAGCAGCCCCTCACCGGCCTCGTCGCCAACCTGGTGGTCAGCGGCCGCGTGGACCGGATGGCGGTGCTGGACGACCGGGTGCTGGTCGCCGACTTCAAGACTGGACACGACGCGCCGCCGGACGTCGCGGACACCCCGGTGCCCTACCTGCGGCAGATGGCCGCCTACCGCGCGGTGCTGCGCCTGATCTGGGACGGCCGCCCGGTGGTGTGCGCCCTGGTGTGGACGCGAGGGCCGACGGTCACCGTGCTGCCGGACTGGCTGCTGGACCGCCACGCGCCGGAAGGGTGAGAAAGCAAGGTCAGAGGCTCTGCCTCTGGACTCCGCCAAAGGCTCGCCTTTGGAAACCCCTCCAAAGGAAGAACGCGGCGTGCCACCGTCCTGAAGTGACGGTTTCCAAAGGGCTCGCCCTTTGGCGGACCTCGAGGCAGAGCCTCGACCTTGCTTTCTCTTCTCAGCCGATCAGGAACCAGGCCCGGAACAGCAGCGTCTCCTGCCACGTCTGCCGCCGCAGCCCCTTGAGCCGCAGCGCCAGCAGCCGCCGTCCTGGCCCGCCCTGCATCGCGCGCGCGATCATCTCGACGTCGAGCCGCGCCTGCGGGCTGAGCAGCTCGGGCTGCTCCAGCAGCGTCGCGAGATGGTTGCGGAACACCCCCATGAACACGTCCGGGCCGCGCCGCAGCGCCGCCAGCCCGCGCCGGCTGAGCGAGAGCGGCGCGCCCACCGCGTTCGACGCGTGCTGGCGGTAGAGCACGACCGGCGTGTCGTCGACCACCAGCCGCCCGTCCGCACCGGCGACCAGCAGGTAGCTCCACCAGTCGTGCAGCGAGCCTGTCGGCGCACGCGAGCGCGACACCAGCCCGGCGGCGCGCGGGTTGAGCATCATCGTGCACCCCGTCGCCACGTTCTGCGTCAGCGAGGCAAGGAAGTCGGGCGGCCGCCGCAACTGGAACGACAGGCCGAGCCGCTGCAGCCGCTCGTCCACCAGGACCTGACGCGCGAAATACAGCGCCGGCCGGTCGTCGCCCGCGCCGCGCAGGGCCTCCAGACCCCGGGCAAGCTTGTGCGGCAGCCAGACGTCGTCCTGGTCGGCGAAGGCCACGATGGCCTCGGGCGGCGCGCCGCGCAGCAGCGCCAGGAAGCTTGCGGTGGCGCCGACATGGCCGCGCGAGTCGCCAAGCGCCACGCAGCGGCCCCGGCCAGAACCCCGCGCGAACGCCTCCAGCAGGCCGACCGTGCCGTCCGACGAGCCGTCGTCGCGCCAGAACAGCGTCCAGTCGGCGTGGGTCTGGGCCAGGAGACTGTCGAGCTGCTCGGCCAGGAACCGCTCGCCGTTGTAGGTGGAGAGCAGGATCGCAACCGGAACCGCGCCGCCCGTCTGCAGCCAGTCAGGCAGCGGACGCGCCTTCCGCCAGAAGCGCGTCCACCGTGCGCGCCAGCCCGTCGCGCCACGGTGGCAGCCGCGCCCCGAACACCGCAGCCAGCCGGGCGCTGTCCAGACGCGAGTCGGCGGGACGGCGCGCAGGCGTCGGCCAGTCCTTCGTCAGGATCGACTCCACCGTCGGCAGGGCGCGGCCATGGCGCGCCGCCTCCTCGAACGTCGCGACCGCGAGCCCGTGCCATGTGGTCGAGCCCTCGCCCGCCGCGTGGAACACGCCGTGCCAGCCGTCCTGCCAGCCGGCGTCGATCCGCGACGCCACCACCAGGATCGCCGCCGCCAGGTCGTCGGCCGAGGTCGGGCAGCCCTGCTGGTCGCCCACCACGCGCAGCATCGAGGTCTTCAGCGCCGCGCCGAGCATGGTGCGCACGAAGTTCTTGCCGTCCGGCGAGTACACCCACGACGTGCGCAGCACGAGGCTGTGCGGGTTGGCCGCCAGCACCGCCTGCTCCCCGGCGAGCTTGGTCGCGCCGTACACCCCGGTCGGGCTGGTGGGGTCGGTCTCGACGTACGGCACGCCCTTGGCGCCGTCGAACACGTAGTCCGTGGACACGTGGATCATCGGCACCCCGGCCGACGCGCACAGCCGGGCGAGCAGCGCCGGCCCCTCGCAGTTGGCGCGCGACGCCGCCGCCTCGTTGGCCTCCGCGAGGTCCACCGCGGTCCAGGCGGCGGCATTGACCACCAGCGACGGCCGCACCTGCGCGAAGATGGCCGCGACCGTCTCTGGATGGTCGAAGTCGAACTCCGGCCGCCCGACCCGGCGCACCGTGCGGTGCCGCCGCGCCGCCGCACGCTCCAGCGCGAGGGCGAGCTGCCCGGAGCCGCCGGTGACCAGCATCGGGCCCGGCTCGGGACGGGGCGCGCCCTGGCTCATGCGGAGAACCAGCCCTGCGCGGCCTCGAACCCGGGCAGCACGACGTCCTTGTCCGACAGCACCGCCTCGCCCGCCTCGATCGGCCAGGGCAGCGCCAGCGCCGGGTCGTTCCACATCACGCCGCGTTCGGACGCCTTGTCGTACGGCGCGGTGACCTTGTACGAGACCTCGGTGTCCGGCTGCGTGGTGCAGAACCCGTGCAGGAAGCCGGGCGGCACCCAGATCTGCGTGCCGTTCTCCGCCGTGATCTCGGCCGCCACCCAGCGCCCGTAGGTGGGCGAGCCGGTGCGCGCGTCCACGGCCACGTCCCAGATCGCGCCGCGCAGGCAACGCACCAGCTTGCCCTGCGCGAACGGCGGCAGCTGGCAATGCAGACCGCGCACCACGCCCTTCTGGCGCGACAGGCTCTGGTTGTCCTGCACGAACGGCCCCTGGATCCCGGCCTCGGTGAAGCGGACCGCGTTGAAGGTCTCCGAGAAGAAGCCGCGCGCATCGCCGTAGCGCGGCGGGGTGACCAGGATGACATCGGCGATCTCGAGCCGTTCAACTTTCACGCGCACAGCTCCTTCGTCGGCAGTCGGGCATCGGCGCAGCGCCGGCAGCAGGCGTGATTCAGGCGTGGACGCCGTCCGCCAGCTCCAGCAGCAGGCGGCCGAGATCGGTCTTGCTCAGCTTCATCGCCTGGGCGCGCAGCGCCTCGGCGTCGATGAAACCCATGCGGTACGCGACCTCCTCCGGGCAGCCGACCAGCATGCCCTGGCGGGACTGGATGGTCTGCACGAAGGTCGAGGCCTGCAGCAGGCTGTCCGGCGTGCCCGCGTCGAGCCAGGCGCAGCCGCGCCCGAGCTTCTCCACCCGCAGGCTGCCCTCCTCGAGATACAGCCGGTTGAGGTCGGTGATCTCCAGCTCCCCGCGCGGCGACGGCCGGATCGAGCGCGCCAGCTCCGTCACCCGCGCGTCGTAGTAGTACAGCCCGGTCACCGCCCAGTTCGACAGCGGCGCCGCCGGCTTCTCCACGATCTCCTGCGCGCGCCCGTCCGCGTCGAACGAGACCACGCCGTAGCGCTCGGGGTCGCGCACCTGGTAGGCGAACACGGTGGCGCCCTCGGCACGGTGCGTGGCGCCCTGCAGCATGACGCTGAGGTGGTCGCCGAAGATGATGTTGTCGCCGAGCGCCAGCGCGCAGGGCTGCCCGCCCAGCCAGTCGTCGGCGATCAGGAACGCCTGCGCCAGGCCGTCCGGGCTCGGCTGCTCGCGATACGCGAAGCGGCAGCCGAAACGCGACCCGTCGCCCAGCAGGCGGCGGAACTGCGGCAGGTCGACCGGCGTGGAGATGATCATGATGTCGCGGATGCCCGACAGCATCAGTGTCGCCAGCGGGTAGTAGATCATCGGCTTGTCGTAGACCGGCAGAAGCTGCTTGCTGGCCGCCAGCGTCATCGGGTGCAGCCGGGTGCCGGAGCCGCCGGCGAGCACGATGCCCTTCATCGGGCAGTCGGGGGTGGCCATCTCAGGCCGCCGTGCCGAGGCGCTGGCCGCCGTAGCGCCCTCCGCGGATACGCTCCCACCACGCACTGTTGTCCAGGTACCAGCCGACGGTGCGCGCCAGCCCGCGCTCGAAGTCGTGCGGCGCGGTCCACTCGATCGCCGCCTCCGCGCGCGACGGATCGATCTCGTAGCGATGGTCGTGGCCCGGCCGGTCTTTGACGAAGCGGATCAGCCGCTCGCGCGCCCCGCCAGGGTCGGGCACGCGGCTGTCCAGCTCGGCGCAGATCGCGCGCACCACGTCGAGGTTGGAGCGTGGCTGCCGCGCCCCGATCGCGTAGGTCCCGCCCGGCTCGCCGCGCTCCAGCACCCGGACCAGCGCCTCGGCATGGTCGTCGACATACAGCCAGTCGCGGGTGTTGAGCCCGTCGCCGTACACCGGCAGCTCCTTGCCTTCCAGGGCGTTGAGCGTGACCAGCGGGATCAGCTTCTCCGGGAACTGCCAGGGACCGTAGTTGTTCGTCGTGTTGCTCACGAAGGTCGGCAGCCCGTACGTATGCTGCCACGCCCGCACCAGGTGGTCCGACGACGCCTTGCTGGCCGAATAAGGGCTGCGCGGGTCGTAGGGCGTGGTCTCGGTGAACGGCGGATCGCCGTCCTCCAGCGCGCCGAACACCTCGTCGGTCGAGATGTGGTGGAACCGGAATGCCGCCTTGCGGTCAGCAGGAAGCCCCGACCAGTAGCGCCGCGCCGCCTCCAGCAGCACGAAGGTGCCGACCACGTTGGTCTGGATGAAGTCCCCCGGCCCGTCGATCGAGCGGTCGACGTGGCTCTCGGCCGCGAGGTGCATCACCACGTCCGGCTGGTGCGCTTCGAACGCCGCCGCCATCGCGGCCGCATCGCAGATGTCTGCGCGCACCAGCACATGGCGCGGGTCGTTGCGCGCCGCCTCCAGCGCATCCTCGGACGCGGCGTAGGTCATCTTGTCGATGTTGACCACGTCGTGCGCCGTGTCGCGGATCAGGTGGCGGATCACCGCGGAGCCGATGAACCCGCAGCCGCCAGTCAGCAATATCCGCATGATTCGCGTCCCGTCCCTGGGTGCCTGCCTCACGGGCCGGCAACGTGCCAGCCCGTCCGCCGCGCGGCAACCTGCACGGTGGCACGGCCCGCGGCCAGATGCACGGCCCTGCGGCCACCCCCTTGTCGCACGGCAGGATTGACGAAGGGTTTCCGCGCGCAACCGTTGCGTCGCGCGGGGGCTTTGCCACCCGGGACGGCCCGCCTATCCTGCGCGGCGCGAGGCCCGCCCGGCCGGCGCGAACCGCGGAGGCGACCATGGCGCGTGCCCCGACCGAGCCCGGGCGCCGCCCCCCAGCGCAGCCCGCGCCCG
>CAXSER010000078.1:0-9440 GCA_964236315.1 uncultured Acetobacteraceae bacterium
CCGCCTCGCCCAGGCCGGCTGGCCGCCCGCCGTGCTGCGCTGGGACCACGACGTCGCCGCCTGCCTGCGCCCCCTGCGCGCCCGCCTCGACCTGCACGCGGGCCTGGCCGGCTACTGGGACGCCCGCCCGGTCATGGCCGCCACCGCCTGGTCGCTGCAGGTCGACCAGATCACCGAGGACGGCCACGCCTACCTGTGGGGCAACGACCGCCACTGGTACCGCCACGCCCTCGCCGACCCCGCCCGCCCGCCCGCCTACGACTTCATCGTGATGCGCGGCCTGCGCCCCGACCGCATCCGCGCCGCCTTCGGCCCCCCCGACCAGGTGGTGGCCTGCCCCCCCACCGAGATCTGGACCTACCGCGACGGCGCGGCCCTCACCGCCGCCCTGCTCGCCGCCTCCCCGGATCTCCCGCCTCCGTAAGTCAAGGCGGAAAGAAAGCGAGTTCTTCCTCGAAAGAAAGAACCGAAGGACTTTCCCCGCAAGAATCCGGACCCACCCAGGTGGCCGTGACCTTGCGGGCAAAGTCTTTTTGCTTCCTTCTCTTCAGAAGAAGAAGGCCTCCTGCCTTCCTGCGAAAGGCTTCCCGCCTCAGGCCGGGTTGCGCCCCGCCTCCGCGCCGACAGTGACCGGCGCCTCGACGTACTGCCCCGGGAACAGCCGCCGCAGCGCCGCGACCTTGGGCGCGTCGAACGCCGCGATGTACGGCGAGTCCGGATGGCGCACGAGGAAGTCCTGGTGGTGCGCCTCGGCCGGATAGAACCCGTCGAGCGGATCGACCCGCGTCGCGATCGGCCGCGCGAAGGCGTGCGCCGCGTCGAGCTGCGCGATGTACGCCCGCGCGACGCCCGCCTGCGCCGCGTCGCGCGCGAACACCTCGGAGCGGTACTGCGTGCCGCTGTCCGGCCCCTGCCGGTCCACCTCGGTGGGGTCGAGCGCCACGCTGAAGAAGATCCGCAGCACCTGCGCGAGCGAGACCTGCGCCGGATCGAACGTGACCTCCACGGACTCCGCGTGCCCGGTGTCGCCGCCGCTGACCTGCTCGTAGCGCGCCGTCTCCGCCCTGCCGCCCGCGTAGCCCGACACCGCGCGGGTGACGCCGCGGACGTGCTCGAACACCCCCTGCACCCCCCAGAAGCACCCGCCGGACAGCACCACGCTCTGCAGCGCCGCGCCCGCGACGGGGCCCGTGTCGCCGGCCGGCGCCGGCAGCGCCACCGGCTCGGCGGCGATGACGCCTGGCGCGCGCAGGACGAACGCCCCGCCCCCCGCCACGAGCGCCGCCACCGCCGCGCCGCGCCAGAGGGGGGAGAGCCGTCGAACCAGACCGGAAGAGGGCATCGGAACGCTCCTGGCTGCGGGCGGGCCCGCCACGCGGCACCCTGTCCCCCATATGGCCACGCCTCCCGCCAGCGCCACGCTTGCCTTCGAGACGCCGGTGCAGGGGCGGCTCCCTCCGGCGGCCCTTCCAGCGATCCCGGCGGATCGTCGGAACGTCCGGCCACCTCCGCCTGGCGGGTCCGGGCGTCGCCGGCCAAGGGTTCCGATGGACCTCTCGGGCCATTGGAATGGCCAGCGGAGGGAGAGCCCGGCCCTGCTTCCTTGCCCCCCGCGAACCCGCTCCCCCCGCCGACGTTGACGCCCCCACCCAGGAGCCCCCCGGCCATGAGTCCCCCCACGACCCGTCCCGACGGGCCGCCCCGCCCCGAGACCGCGGAACGCACGGACGGCGCCCTGCCGCTCGGCCAGTACGCCGCCCTCGGCGACGGCCGCAGCGTGGCCCTGGTCGGCGCCGACGGCTCCATCGACTGGTGGTGCGTGCCGAACATGGACAGCGAGCCCCTGTTCGACCGCCTGCTCGACGCCGAGGCCGGCGGCCGCTTCTCCCTCACCCCCGACGCCGGCTTCACCGTGGAGCGCCGCTACCGCCCCGACAGCAACGTCCTGGAGCAGGTGTTCGAGACCGCCGCCGGCCGCGCCCGCGTCACCGCCTCGCTCAACAGCGGCATCTCCGGCCGCCTCCCCTGGAGCGAGCTGGCCCTGCGCGTGGAGGGCCTGTCCGGCAGCGTCGCCTTCGCCCTCGTCCTGCGCCCCGGCCGCCGACTGGACCGCGCGACCCCCTGGCGCGAGCCCAGCCCGCACGGCGACGTGCTGCACGTGGAAGGCCTGGTCTGCGCCTTCCGCGCCGACGACAGCGTGCGGCGCGACCTCGAGGACGACTGCGGCATCGAGGCCCGCCTGGACACGGCACCCGGCTCGCGCGCCACCCTGGCGCTGCTGGCCTCGGCCGACGAGCCGCTGATCCTGCCGCCGCTGCCCCGGATCGACGCCCGCATCGACCGCTCCGACCAGTCCTGGC
Organism: uncultured Acetobacteraceae bacterium; assembly: GCA_964236315.1. Lineage (GTDB taxonomy): Bacteria > Pseudomonadota > Alphaproteobacteria > Acetobacterales > Acetobacteraceae > CAXSEF01. The sequence continues at coordinate 2,361 of CAXSER010000078.1, forward strand.
GCGAGTGGAGCGGCAACCTCGACATCGCAGCCCTGTACGCCACGGACGTCCGCCGCAGCGCGCTCGCCCTCAAGCTGCTGCTGTTCTCGCCCACCGGCGCCATCGCGGCCGCCGCCACCACCTCGCTGCCCGAGCGCCTCGGCGGCGACAAGAACTACGACTACCGCTACGCCTGGGTGCGCGACGTCGCCTACACCATCAAGGCCTTCCTGCGCGTCGGCGCCACCGAGGAGGCCAAGGCGGCGTTCTCCTGGCTCACCGCCACCATCCGCCGCCACGGCCCGCGCCTGCGCACCATGTACCGACTCGACGGCGACCTCGCCCCCGAGGAGGAGTCGCTCGACCTGCCCGGCTACCGCGACAGCCGCCCCGTGCGCCGCGGCAACCGTGCCCGCGCCCAGGACCAGCTCGGCGTGTTCGGCGACCTGATGGAGACCGCCGCGATGTTCGTCGAGCGCGGCCACGTGCTCGACCTGGTCACCCGCCGCCTGCTCGCGGGCGTGGCCGACCGCTGCGCCGACATGTGGCACAGCCGCGACTCCGGCATCTGGGAGCTGGAGGCGCGCGAGCACTACACCATGACCAAGATCGGCTGCTGGACCGCGCTCGACCGCGCCCACGGCCTCGCCGAGCAGGGCCAGATCGACGCCAGCCACGCCGGGCGCTGGGCCCGAGAGCGCGACCGCATCCGCGACTGGGTCGACGCCCACTGCTGGTCCGAGGCCAGGCAGTCGTACACCCTGCACCCCGGCACCGACCGCCTCGACGCCTCCCTGCTGCTCGCCGTGCGCTTCGGCTTCGCGCGCCGCGACCGCCTCGCCCTGACCCGCGACGCCATCGCGCGCGAGCTGTGCCGCGGCCCCCTCGTCTACCGCTACTCCGGCATGGAGTCGGAGGAGGGCACCTTCACCGCCTGCGGCTTCTGGATGGTCGAGGCCTACGCCCTGCTCGGCGAGCACGACGCCGCGGTGCGCCAGATGGACGGCATGCTCGAACGCTGCGGCGCCAACCTCGGCCTGCTCACCGAGCAGGTGGACGCGACGGACGGCGCCATGCTCGGCAACGTCCCGCAGGCGCTGAGCCACCTGGCGCTGATCCACGCGGCGGCCTCGATCAACGAGACGGCGGGATAGCAGGCAAGGTCGGGCTCTGCCCGAACCCGCCAAAGGGCCGAGCCCTTTGGAAACCCTCTACCTAGGGAGTGGTTTCCGGAGGCGAGCCTTGGCGGAGTCCAGAGGCAGAGCCTCTGGCCCTGCCTTCCTATCCCGCCAGCATCACCGCGGCCGTCCTGCCGCGCGGCGACCAGCCCCTCGCCATCGTGTCGCTGACCACCGCCCGGTCGCGCCCGCCCTGCTTCGCCGCGTACAGCGCCTTGTCCGCCGCCTCCACCAGCGCCCGCCCGCTCGCCGCGTCGAGCGCCGGATGCAGCGTGGCCACCCCGATGCTGATGCTGATCCCGCCGCCCGCGCTGCCGGGGATGACGTGCGCCAGGTCGAGCAGCCGCACCGCCTCGCACAGCCACTCCGCCAGCAGCGCCGCGCCGCAGCTCTCCGTCTGCGGCAGCAGCACCGCGAACTCCTCCCCGCCGTAGCGCGCCAGGTGGTCGGCGGGCCGCTTCATCAGGCTGCCGATGGTCGCCGCGATCAGCCGCAGGCACTCGTCGCCCGCAGAGTGGCCGTGGCTGTCGTTGAGCCGCTTGAAGTGGTCGATGTCGATCATCAGCAGCGACAGCGGCAGCCCGGAGCGCGCCGCCGCGCGCACCTCGCGCTCCAGCGCCATGTCGAAGGAGCGGCGGTTGTCGATGCCGGTCAGCCCGTCGAGCATGACCAGCCGCTCCAGCCTGGCGTTGGCCTCGTGCAGGTCGTGCTCGACCGCCTTGCGCCGCGAGATGTCGCGGATGGCGAGCAGGTAGCCGCTGCCGTCCTCGAGCCTGCGCCCCGTCGCCTCGACCCAGAGCGCCGTGCCGTCGGCGCGCCGCATGCGGTAGCTCACCGGAGGCCCCACCCCCTCGGCCACGAGATGCGCGATTGCCGCCGAGACCGCCGGCAGGTCCTCCTCGACGATCGTCTCCTCCGGCCGGCGGCCCAGAAGCTCCTCCGGCTCGTAGCCGAGCAGCGTCCGGCTCGCAGGCGACACGTAGGTCCGCCTCAGGTCCGGGCCGAGCCGGGTGATCAGGTCGGTGCTGTTCTCCGCCAGCAGGCGGTAGTGGCGCTCCTGCTCGCGCAGCCGCGCCTCCGCCGCCAGCCGCCGCCTGACCTGCAGCGCCAGGCAGCCGCCGAGCAGCAGCAGCATCGCCGCCGCCGCCGAACTGGCCAGCAGGTGGATCCCGGTGCTGGTGCGCCACGCGGCGAGCACGTCGCGGCGGGCGTGCGACACCAGCACGATCAGCGGGAAGCCCTCCACCCGCTCGTAGCTGCCGATCCGGGTGGCGCCGTCGATCGCGGAGACGAACTCCGCGCTGCCGAACGAGGAGCGCGGCAGGATGCGCGCGAAGAACTGGCCGTGGGCGATGCTGGTGCCGGTCGTCGCGGCGTCGTGCGGCGCCAGCGCCAGCACGATGCCGTCCGAGGCCATGAGCACGATCGCGCCGTGCTCGCCGACGTCGATGCTGCCGTAGAACCGCTCCAGCGAGTCCACGGCGATGGTCCCCACCACCACGCCCGCGAAGTCGCCCTGCGGCGTGTCGAGGCGGCGCGACACCGTGACGATCCACGTCCCGTCCACCTTGGCGCGCACCAGGCCGCCGACCAGGACGCCTCGGTCGGGATGGTCGCGATGGTACTGGAAATACGGCCGGTCGGCGCTGTTGAGCCCGGCGTGCGGAACAGCGATCGAATCGACCACGTAGCGGCCCTGCGCGTCGAACGCCAGCAGCCCGTGGATCGCCGGCAGCGCCTGGATCTGGAAGCGCATCAGCCGGCCGAGGCGCCCCGCCGTGGCCTCGGACAGCCCCTGCAGCTCGGCGGCCTCGCGCAGGGCGAGCACGGCGCTGTCGACCGCCTGCACCGTGTCGTGGGCGTGCTGCGACAGAGAGCGGGCGAGGCTGGCGGTCTCGGCCTTGTCCACCGCGATCGCGCTCGCCCTGGCGTCCCAGGCCCGCCACACGTCGAGGCCGACGAGCCCGCAGCACGCCATCACCACCGGCACGAACACGGCAAGCGCCAGGACACGCGTGCGCAGCCTGTCCCGCACGGTCGTCGGCGTCATCGCGTCCTCCCGGCCATCGTCGCGGTCCACACAGACAGTTTACGCAACGGGTCGTTACGGACTCCTTACCGACCCCGTGCGCCGGAGCATAACCGATCCCCGCGGCCCCGCGCCTACCCCCGCATGCACCGCTTCCCCCGATTCTCCGCCCCGGCACGCCTTGCGTCGCCGTCCCCCGCCCCCGAGGGTCTCGCGTCCCCCGGTCTCGCGTCCCCCGGTCTCGCGTCCCCGGCCTTGCGTCCCCCGGCCTTGCGTCCCCGGCCTCGCGTTCCCGTCCCGCGTTCCCCTGTCCCCCCCGGAGTGCCCGCCCGATGCCCGACGACCAGGCCTCCACCGGCGCCGCCACCGCCGCGGCCGCGCCCGCCGAGATCCACGAGGTGATCCGCCGCGAGGGCGAGTCCGACCTTGCCCGCCGCAGCTCCGCCGTCGCCCTGTCCGCGCTGGCCGCCGGCCTGTCCATGGGCTTCTCGTTCCTCGGCATGGCGCTGATCCGCAGCGCGCTCCCCGACGCCGAGTGGCGCATCCTGCTCAGCGGCCTGGGCTACTCGCTCGGCTTCCTGATCGTGGTCCTCGGCGGCCAGCAGCTGTTCACCGAGACCACGCTGACCGCCGTGCTCCCCGTCCTCGCCGCGCGCGACTGGCGCCGCGTGCCCACCCTGCTGCGCTACTGGGCGGTCGTGCTCGCCAGCAACATCGTCGGCACCGCCCTGTTCGCCCTGCTGGTCTGCCACCAGGGCCTGTTCTCCCCCGCGCTGTGGGAGGCCCTCAACGGGGTCGCCGCCGACGCCATGCGCGACCCCTTCTGGCCGATGCTGGTCAAGGCGGTGCTGGCCGGCTGGCTGATCGCGCTGATGATCTGGCTGCTGCCTGGCGCCGGCTCGGCCAGGATGCTGGTGATCCTGGTGCTGACCTACTTCGTGGCGATCGGCCACTTCTCCCACGCCATCGCCGGCTCCGTGGAGGCCGCCTTCGCCGTGTTCGCGGGCCAGGTGCCCCCGCTCGCCTACCTCACGCACTTCCTGGTGCCGACCGTGATCGGCAACACCCTCGGCGGCGTGGCGCTGGTCGCCCTGCTCAACCACGCGCCGCTCGCCGCCGAAGCATAGAAGGCAGGCATGGGCTCCCCCTCCGCTGGCCATCCCAATGGCCCGAAGGGGCCACCGGAACCTTCGGCCAGCCACGCCCAGACCCGCCAGAGGCCGGGCCTCCGGACTGCCTCCTCCCGGGGGAAGGCGATCCAGGGGCCCGGCCCTTGGCGGAGCTTGAGGCCCATGCCTGAAGGCGGGGCCTCGACCCTGCTTGCTGTCTCTAGTAGTTCGGCCCGTGGAACGGCCCCGGCGGCAGCATCTGGTTCTGCTTGAGCTGGTAGACCCACTGCCGGATGGACTTGCCCTGCACGATGTCGTCGTAGCGGTACGGCGCGATGAACAGCGTGGCGCGCTGCTTCATCCCGGGCGCGATGGTGAAGAACCCGTGGATGCCGAAGTACGAGTTGGTGGCGGTGTTGCTGGCCTGGATGATCTGCGCCGTGTTCGAGAACGAGGCGATGGTGACGCACTGGGTGCCGGTGGTGTCGCACATGCTGGCCCAGTCCTCGGTCAGCCCGACGTCGAAGCCCGTGCCGTACTGCCCGGTGCGCGGGGTGAAGCCGATGATGCCGGTGGCGCCCACCGCGAGTGCCGAGCGGCTGACGAGCCCGCCCGCGTCGGCATAGGGGTTGGGCCCGTGGTAGTAGTAGACCAGCCCGCCGATCCCCTTGTGCAGGAAGATCGCCGGCAGCTCCTGGAAGTCGGGCGTCATGGTGCGCAGGTTGCTGCCGCCGACGATGTCGTAGGTGAGCTGCGCGAACGGCCCGACCACCTGCGAGGTCTGCGCCCAGAACAGCCCGGGGACGTTGCTGCTCTTCGAGTAGTTGTTCGGCGCGTGCTTGTCCACGGTGACATAGCCGGCGCCCGGCGAATACACGTCGTCGACGTAGTTGTTGGGGTCGCCGTACCAGCAGTTCAGCGAAACCGCCTGCACCGGGTTGAATCCGGCGCCCGCGTCCTGGCCGTTGTCGGCGCAGCCGACCTCGTGGACGTCGTCGCTGACGTTGTCCGCGGCCAGCTCCTCGCGGCAGTTCACCCCGGGATGGGCGGCGTTGCACGCGGCCTGGCTCGGATACGGCGTGTTGTCCCAGCCCTGGGCGTTCGGCGGCAGGAAGTACTGGCTGTAGTTGCCCGCGAACCAGCCCTTCGGCGCGTTGGCCGGCGCGTAGCCGAGGTCGTCGCCGTACATCGCGAGCTGCAGCGCGCCGCCGGGATGCTGCTGGATGCGGTCGAGCTTGTCGGTGCCGTACAGCTCGAACACCGCGCCGCCGAAGCGCCGGTTCACGCCGAGCCGGACGTAGTCGTCGTACTGGTAGATCGTGTCGGTGGTGCGCCGCGACATGTAGCTCGCCCAGCCGCACCAGTCCGAGCTGGTGATCAGCCCGCTGACGCCGCCGTCACCGTCGAGGTTGTTGTTGCAGTTCACCGGCGCGAACCGCCGCTCGTCGACCGCGGATTTCCCGCCCTGGTTGCAGGACACCACGGTGTTGGTGCCCACCTGCCAGGTGCAGTCCCCGTCGCCGGAGATCGAGAGGCACGTCGAGGCCGTTCCCCCCTGCGCCTTGCACCACCCGTTACCGGTCAGACCGTTGTATGTGGCAAATACCTGGGTAACATTGTTGTAGCCGAACGGGGCAATGACGTTGTTCTGTGCAGCAACGTATTGTTCCCCGGTGAGCTGCGCCCGTGCGCTGTGGGCATATGTTACCACACAGGCGCTCAGCATCAGGCCGATTGTCGCGATTGTCTTCACCAGCATCTCCTGTTCCGGAGTTTCACTGCGTCCGTCTCACGGCTTTCCTGTCAAGCACGGCAACTGCGGCCTGGCGCCCGAGATCAGTTCAAAATCGGTTCGGTGTAGATAATATAAGACTCACACGGATGCGTGATCTGGCCGCTGAGACTTCGATCGTTACTTCCGGTTGTGGAGCGGGGCACAACCTCGCGGAATTCTACCGAAACGGCCGAAAGCGTTGCAGATCGGGCACAGGGGCCGCCGAACCTGCGCGAGGCGGCGCTTTCCGCGCTCGCGCACCCGGATCGTGCCCGCCGAAGGCCCTCCGTCGTGCCCGGGAGCGGAACGATCCGCCGCGCCCGGCGCGCCGGAACGGCCCGCATTCCCGCCGCCCGCGCCCCGCCGGCGAGGCCGCGTCGGCCCCTGCCGGCCGTGCCACGCTCTCGCCATGTTGCCGTGAAACGTTCATGATGGAGGTGTGCGCCGCGGGTGCGTATCGTGGCCCGACGACGACATGCTCAACGGAGAGATCGAGATGAAGACGACTGCATTCCTGGCCGCGCTCGCGGTGCTGACCACCGGCCTGGCCACCGGGTCGGCACAGGCCGAGCCGGGCGGCTGCCTGAAGTACGGCGCCGCCGGTGCCGTGGGCGGCCACGTCGCGCACCACGGCGTGCTCGGCGCCATGGGCGGCTGCGCCACCGGCATGTACGTGCGCCACCGTCACCGCAAGGCGATGCGCGCCCAGTCCGCCGCCCAGGACGCCGCGCAGACCCCGGTCACCACCCCCGACGGCACGACCCGCACCGCGGAGTGAGCCGACCCTCCGGCCCGCGCCGCCCCATCGGCGGCGCAGGCCGGAGACGGGCCGCCACGCCACGTCAGGGAAGGGCAGGGGCCCCGTCGTCCCGCCGCGCCCTCGCCCCTAGCGCGGCTTGCGCAGCAGCAGCCGCACCGACCCCACGTTCGCGAGCCCAGGCCCCGGCACCGGATGCGCCGCCGCCAGCACCATCGGCCGCAGCTCGTACAGGTTGAGCCACAGCGGGAACT
>CAXSER010000079.1:0-9434 GCA_964236315.1 uncultured Acetobacteraceae bacterium
AAGGCCGGGCTCTGCCCGGACCCGCCAGGGGCGAGCCGCCCCTGGACCGGCCTCGGTTAAGTCAAGGATCCCAAAGGCGAGCCTTTGGCGGAGTCCAGAGGCAGAGCCTCTGGCCTTCCTTCTGCTGCGCTTCGATTTCGTCTCAATTTACAATCATTACATTTGTTTCGCGCATTTACTCCCTGTAGCGCCCCTGCATCGAAGCCGAAGGAACGATCGATGGCCGCTCTACGCACACGCTGGGTCCAGCTCGGGATCGGCATCCTCTGCATGGTCATGATCGCCAACCTGCAGTACGGCTGGACCCTGTTCGTGCTGCCGATCACCCACACCCACGGCTGGGCCCGCGCGGACGTGCAGTGGGCGTTCACCGTCTTCGTCCTCGCCGAGACCTGGCTGCTCCCCTTCGAGGGCTGGGTGATCGACCGCCTCGGCCCGCGCCCCCTGGTGTTCGTGGGCGGCATCCTGGTCGGCGGCTCGTGGCTGCTCAACGGCGCGGCGACCTCGCTCACGATGCTCTACGCCGCCGCCGCCATGGGCGGCATCGGCGCCGGCATCGTCTACGCCGCCACCGTCGGCAACGCGCTGCGCTGGTTCACCGAGAAGCGCGGGCTGGCCACCGGTCTGACCGCGGCCGGCTTCGGTGCCGGCTCGGCCGTCACCATCGTGCCGATCTCCGACTGGATCGCCGCCCACGGCTACGAATCCGCCTTCATGGTGTTCGGTACCGCGCAGGGCCTGGTGCTGATGCTCGCCGCCCTGTTCCTGCACTCGCCCCCCGGCTTCGAGGTCGGCGTCGCCGCCCAGCCTGGCGCCGACTTCGGCGAGGACCCGGTGCACGGCGCCGCCCAGGGCGCCTATGTCGCGGTCAGCAGCGGCATGTCGCCGGGCCAGGTGCTCGGGCGCCCCGCCTTCTGGCTGATGTACGCGATGTTCGTCATGGTCGGCTCCGGCGGCCTGATGGCCACGGCGCAGCTCGCTGTGATCGCGTCCGACTACGGCGTCGACAAGGCCCCCGTCTCCATCCTCGGCTTCAGCCTGCCCGCGCTGACCTTCGCCCTCTCGCTGGACCGCATCCTCAACGGCGTGACCCGCCCGTTCTTCGGCTGGGTCTCCGACCTCATCGGCCGCGAGATCACGATGTTCGTCGCCTTCATGCTGGAGGGCATCGGCATCTTCGCGCTGCTGATGTTCGCGCACAGCCCGGTGGCCTTCGTGCTGATCTCCGGCATGGTGTTCTTCGCCTGGGGCGAGATCTACAGCCTGTTCCCCGCGCTGTGCACCGACCTGTTCGGCCGCCGCCACGCCGCCGCCAACTACGGCATGCTCTACACCGCCAAGGGCACCGCCGCCCTCGTCGTCCCCCTGGCCAGCATCCTGCGCGAGAGCACCGGAAGCTGGGTTTCCGTGTTCTACCTCGCGGCCCTGTTCAACATCACCGCCGCACTCCTCGCGCTGCTGGTGCTGCGCCCGATGCGCCTGTCGCAGACCCGCCGCCTCGCCGCGGAGCCGCTCCGTCAGCCCGCCTGAACAACGCATGCCTGGCGGCCCGGTGCAGCTTGCCCTGGCCGCCCCGCCACAGGCCACCCGCCACGCCCTGCACGCAGGCCACGCCCCGGTCCTGGTCCTGGACTCCGGCATCGGCGGCCTCGGCGTCGTCGCGGAGCTGCGTGCCCTGCGTCCCGGCCTGCCCATCGCCTACCTCGCCGACACCGCCGGCTTTCCCTACGGCGGCCGCCCCGCCGACGAGCTCGCTTGCCACCTCGTCTCCGTCGTGGCCCGCGCGATCGCCGCCACCGCGCCGTGCCTGGTCGTGCTCGCCTGCAACACCGCCAGCATCGCCGCGCTGCCCGTGCTGCGCGCGCGCTTCGACCTGCCGTTCGTCGGCTGCGTCCCCGCCATCAAGTGGGCCGCCGCCCTGAGCCGCACCCGCTGCTTCGGCCTGCTCGCCACCCCCGCCACCGTGTCGCGCCCCTACGTCGCCGACCTGGTCGCCCGCTTCGCCCCGGACTGCACGGTGCACTCGCACGGCGCGCACCACCTCGCAGCCCTGGCCGAGGACCGGTTCCGTGGCGCCCCCGTCCCGCCCGCCGCCGTCGCCGCCGAGCTCGCCGGCCTGTTGGACCAGCCCGGCGCCGGCAGGATCGACACCATCGTGCTGGGCTGCACGCACTACCGCCTGCTGCTGCCCGAGCTCGCGCGCGCCGCCCCGCCCGGCATCACCTGGCTCGACCCCGCCCCGGCCGTGGCACGCCGCGCAGCCTTCCTCCTCGACACGCTCCCCGCCGCGCCGCCCGACCCGGCCTCGCCTCGCGTCGGCGCGACGATGTTCACCACCGCGCCCCCCGACCGCCCGCGCGACCTGGCGCGCCGCCTCCTCGCCCACGGCTTCGCGTCCCTGCGGGTGCTCGACCCCGCTCCTTCTCCCGGCGCCGCGCAATGAGCGACGACCCGCCCCTGCGCGCTGGCTGGCAGCGTGCCGCGCCCGAACTGGCCCCCACCCTGGCCGAGGTCGCCGCCCTCCTCGCCCCCGCCCTGCCGCACGCGCGCGTCGTTGCCGCGACACCCCTCTCTGGCGGCCTCTCCAACACCAGCCTGCGCGTGGACCTGGACCGTGCCCCGCATCGCGTCCTGCTGCGCCTCGCCCAGCACGGCGCCGCCTCCGCCGCCCGCGAGGCCGCCCTGCCCGCCCTGCTCCTGCCGCGCGGCGTGCCGATGGCACGCACCCTGCACTTCGTCGCCCAAAGCTCCCTGACCGGCGCCCCCGCGACCGTCTGCGAGTGGATCGACGCCCCCCGCCTCGACCACCTTGCCTTCCCCGCGCCCGGCACCAGCGCCGCCCCGTCCCGCGCCCTCGGCATCGCTGTCGGCACCGCCCTGGCCCGCGTCCACGCGGTCCGCCTCCCTTGCCTCGGCTTCCTCGGCGACGGCCTGCACGTGGCGAACCCCATCGAGCTCGACGCCGCAGCCCTCCTCGCCTTTCTCGACGAGCGCCTCCTGCACGGCGAGGGCCTGCACCGCCTCGGCCCCGACCTCGCCTCCGCCGTGCTCGCCTGGGCCCGCCGCCACGCCGCCCGCCTCGCCGACTGGCCGTCGTCCCCCTGCCTCGCGCACGGCGACTGCAACCCGTCCAACCTCCTGCTGCGCCGCGACGCGCAGGGCTGGTCCGTCGCCGCCCTGCTGGACTGGGAGTTCGCGCTGTCCGGCCTGCCTGCGCTCGACTTCGCCACCCTGCTGCGCCCGGGCGTCGCCGACCGCCCCGGCTTCACCGCCGGCCTGGCGCAGGCCTACCGCGACGCCGGCGGCACCCTGCCCCGGGACTGGAGGGCGATTGCCGGGATCGCCGACCTGTTCGCCTGGGGCGACATGCTGTCCAGGCCAGGGCGCGACCCGGGCGTCACGCGCGACGCGGTGCGGGTGATGCGGCGGCTGCTGGACGGCAAGCAGGGTTGAGGCTCTGCCTCAAACTCCGCCAAAGACTCGCCTTTGGAATCCTATACTTAGGAGAAGGCATTCCAAAGGCCCGGCCTTTGGCGGGTCCGGGCAGAGCCCGGCCTTGCTTGCTACCTGCCCCGGCTGACCGTGTAGTCCGCGACGTCCAGCATCCGCTGCCGCACCTCCCCGTCCGGGAACACCGACAGCGCCGTGCGCGCCGCCAGCGCGAACTCCCCCGCCCGTCCAAGCGTCGTCGCGATCGCCCCGCTCTCCGCCACCAGGCGCATGGCGTGGTCGAGGTCCGTGTCGGTCTGCTCGCTCTCCCCAACCGTGCGGCGCCAGAACGAGCGGTCCGCCTCGCTGCCCGCGGCGTAGGCGGCCAGCACCGGCAGCGTGATCTTGCCCTCGCGGAAGTCGTCGCCGACCGTCTTGCCCAGCTCCGCCTCGTCCGCCGCATAGTCCAGCGCGTCGTCGACCAGCTGGAACGCGATGCCCAGGTTCATGCCGTAGTCGAACAGCGCCCGCTCCTCCGCCTCCGGCCGGGCCGCCACCACCGCGCCCACCTGGCACGCGGCCGCGAACAGCGCCGCGGTCTTGCCGCGCACCACGTCGAGGTAGCGCGCCTCCGGCGTCGACAGCTCGTTCTGCGTGGTGAGCTGCAGCACCTCGCCTTCCGCGATGGTCGCCGCCGCCTGCGACAGGATGCCCAGCACCTTGAGCGAGCCGTCCTCGACCATGAGCTGGAAGGCGCGCGCGAACAGGAAGTCGCCCACCAGCACCGACGCCTTGTTGCCGAACACCGCGTTGGCGCTGGCCAGGCCGCGGCGCAGGAAGCTCTCGTCGACCACGTCGTCGTGCAGCAGGGTCGCGGTGTGGATGAACTCGACGCACGCCGCCAGCCTGACCTGCCGGTCGCTGCCGTAGCCGCACAGCCGCGCCGAGGCCAGCGTGAGCAGCGGCCGCAGCCGCTTGCCGCCGGCCGCCACGATGTGCGCGGCCAGCTGCGGGATCAGCGCCACCGGGCTGTCCATGCGCGCGACGATGGCGCGGTTGCAGGCGGCGATGTCGTCGTGGAACAGTGCGGCGAGCCGCGACAGCGCATCGGGTGCGGCGGCCGGCATCACCGGCCCGCCGGCGCCACCCGCCCCCGCAGCGCCAGCGCCGCCCGTCCCTGCCGCGTCCGCATGGTCAGGCTGTCTGGCCGTGGCACCCAACCGCGTCTCCCGGGTTTGATCGACCGCGCGCCGCGGGCACCATGGCGCGACCCTGGCCTGATCGGGCGCCACGGCGCGTCGGGCGCCGGGCGCCTTCCTTGCACCACCCCGTCCCGAGGCACAAGCATGCGCGTCATCGCGTCCACCAACGACCCAGTGCGGCTCAGCTTCCTGCGCGTGCTGCTCGCCGACGCCGGCATCGAGGCCCTGCTGCTCGACGCGCACACCAGCGCGATGGAGGGCAGCATCGGCGCCATCCCGCGCCGCCTCGCGGTCGACGACGACGACGAGGCCCGCGCCCGCCGCGTCCTGCGCGAGGCCGGCGAGGACTGACCGTCGTGCCGGCTCCCGATCCCTGTCCGCCGCCGCCAGCGGAGTCCTCGGGCACCCTGCTCGGCGGCCGCGTGGCCTACCGCCAGATGCTGCGCGGGCACAGGAGCGGGCTGGAGCCGGTGCTGATGGCCGCCTGCGTGCCCGCGCGTCCCGGCCAGCGCGTCCTGGAAGGCGGCACCGGCGCCGGTGCCGGCCTGCTGTGCCTGGCCGCACGCGTCTCTCCGCTCGCCGGCGTCGGCATCGAGCTGGACCCCGCGCTGGCCGCGCTGGCGCGCCGCAACCTCGCCGCCAACGGCGCGACCGGCCTGGAGGTGCTCGCCGCCGACTTGACCGAGACGGCGGCGCCGGCGGGCGACGGCTTCCACCACGCCTTTGCCAACCCGCCCTGGCACGCCGGCACCGCCTCGCCCGACGCCGCCCGCGACGTGGCGCGACGGGCCACCCCCGGACTGCTGTCGCACTGGGTTGCCGCATTGTGCCGCGGCCTGCGTCATCGCGGCAGCGTCACCCTCGCCCTGCCTGCCGCCGCCCTTGCCGAGGCGGCGTCCGCGCTGCGCCACTCCGGCTGCGGCGGCATCGCCGTGCTGCCGCTCTGGCCGCGCCAGGGCGTGGCCGCCCGACTGGTGATCGTGCAGGGCGCACTCGGCAGCCGCGCCGGCAGCACCCTGCATCCCGGCCTGGTGCTGCACGAGGCCGACGGCCGGTTCACCCCGCAGGCCGACGCGATCCTCCGCGACGGCGCCGCGCTCCCCATGGCCACCTGACGAGGTGCTGGCGGACAGGAAGCCTCATGTCTCGCGCGCCCGAACTCCGCGCGAAGCACTCCACGAGATCCTGCTCGCAAGATCGCGAGTGCCGGCCACCACCGGGTTGAGAATGTCAGCGCGCCACCGCCTTGGCATGCGCCGCGTCTGCAGGCGGCCCGGCAGACATCGCCGGTGTCGCCTGCGACCGGACGCCGGGCCGAGCCCGGACGCCCGCCTGACGCTCAGCGCTCGGGGTGGCGCAGGTGCCAGAGCCGCTCGAACGCGGCGACCAGGCTCTCCATGTTGCGACGGCGGTTGCCTTCGTTCACGGTCGGGCGCCGGCCCATCATCTTCTCGAGGATCACGAGCAGCTGCTCGGCAACATCCAGCTCCCCGGTGTCGCAGGCCTGGTGGAACGCGACGAGGATCTTGTCCGACAGGCGGCGGGTATGGCGCGGCGTCGCCGGAAGAACGAGTTCGCGGCCGGGCTCCTCGTCCTCCTGTTCGTCAACCATCCTCTCCGTGAACACAGCCAGTACATCCTTTGCCATGAGTGTGACGCCGCCCCGTTAGCATCACCCTGTACTCGCAGGGCAGTGCGGCCAACCAACACTGATTATTATTCATATCCCCATGGAAAATGCCAGACCTCACGAGCACACCTGTATGCAAAAAATGGCTCCGGAGCCGAATAAGGCGAGACGCCACTTCAAACAGCAGCAGCGCCGGGCGTTTGCCGAAGCAACGGGAACGGCAAACCCGATAATGATTGCGCAACCAGATGTTTCCGGTTCGAGAACAAGGATCGGTCGGCTCCGGCGCGAGGCACGGAAGGAAGCCATGCGCATGTCCCCCGCTCGCGCATCTCCGTCCCCCGCGTATCTCGGCCCGCCCGCGCATCTCCGATTGAGCGGCGGCGGGACATTGACTATCACACGGCGATGGTAGCTGCCGCCCAGGATGACCGAGCCGGCCTGCTGCGCGCCCTGCCCCCGGTGCAGCGCCTGCTCGAGAGCGATGCCGCCGCCGCCCTCGTGCAGGCGACCTCGCGCCAGGCCGTGACCGAGGCCCTCCGCCAGGTGCTCGACCGCTCGCGCGCCGCCATCCGCGACGGCGGCGGCCTCCCCACGCCGGACGCCATCCTGCTCGCCGCCGCCCGCCAGCTGCGCCGCGACGCGCTGCCCTCGCTGCGCCGCACGATCAACGCAACCGGCATCGTGCTGCACACCAACCTCGGCCGCGCCCCGCTCGCCGAGCAGGCGGTGGACGCGGTTGCCGACGCCGCGCGCGCCTATTGCAACCTCGAGTTCGACCTGCAGCAGGGCCGCCGCGGCGAGCGCGCCGCCGGCCTCGCCGAGCTGCTGCGCACCGTGAGCGGCGCCGAGACCGGCCTGTGCGTCAACAACTGCGCCGCCGCCGTCCTCCTCGCCCTCTCCGCCCTCGCCGGCGCCCCGGTGCCCGGCGCGCCGCCTGCCGACGCCCCAGGCGAGGTGATCGTCTCGCGCGGCGAGCTGGTCGAGATCGGTGGCGGCTTCCGCATCCCCGACGTGATCCAGCAGGGCGGGGCCCGCCTGGTCGAGGTCGGCACCACCAACCGCACCCGCCTGTCCGACTACGCCGCCGCCATCGGCCCCCGCACCCGAATGCTGTTGCGCGTGCATCAGAGCAACTACCGCATCACCGGCTTCACCGGCGCTCCCGCCCCCGCCGAGATCGCCGCGCTGGCCCATGAGCACGGCCTGCTGATGATGGACGATCTCGGCAGCGGTTCGCTGCACGACCTGCGCCCGTACCGCTGCCCGGACGAGCCCACCGTCCGCCAGGCCGTCGAGGCCGGCGCCGACGTCGTGGCGTTCAGCGGCGACAAGCTGCTCGGCGGCCCCCAGGCCGGCCTGCTCGTCGGCCGCGAGGCCGCCATCGACCGCATGCGCCGCCACCCTCTGCTGCGCGCCGTGCGCCCCGACAAGATGTGCCTCGCCGCCCTGGAGGCCACGCTGCGCCTGCACGTCCAGGCGCCGCTGGAGCTGCCGGTGATGCGCATGCTCGCCCAGACCGAGGACGTGCTGCAGGCCCGTGCCGAGCGCCTGTGCGCCCTGCTGCCCGACTCCGTGCTCTGGCGCGTCGAGCCCACCGAGGCCCAGGTCGGCGGCGGCTCGCTGCCCGGCACCCGCCTGCCCAGCCGCGCCGTCGGCCTCGCCTGCGAGGCCATAAGCGCCGACGCCCTCGCCCTCGCCCTGCGCCGCAACCGCCCCGCCGTCGTGGGCCGCATCGCCGCGGACTTGGTGCTTCTCGACATGATCGCGGTCGCCGACGACGAGCTGGAGGAGATCGCCGGCGCGGTGACGCTGGCGTGCGGGGCCGCGTGAAGCAGGCAAGGGTGGGCTCTGCCCAGACCCGCCAGGGGCGAGCCGCCCCTGGACCAACTTCACCTAAGTCCAGGTTTCCAAAGGCGAGCCTTTGGCGGAGTCCAGAGGCAGAGCCTCTGGCCTTCCTTCCTGCCTCCGGCCCGCGATGACCCGCCGCCTCCTCGGCGTGATCGGCCACGTCGACCACGGCAAGACCGCCCTGGTCCGTGCGCTCACCGGCATCGAGACCGACCGCCTCCCCGAGGAGAAGCGCCGCGGCATCTCGATCGCGCTCGGCTTCGCGCATTTCGTCTCCGGCGACGCCACGATCGACCTGATCGACATGCCCGGCCACGAGCGCTTCGTGCGCACCATGGTCTCCGGCGCCACCGGCATCGGCGCGGTGCTGCTGGTCGTCGCCGCCAACGAGGGCATCCAGGCGCAGACGGTCGAGCACATCGAGATCGCAGCCCTCCTCGGCCTGCGCCGCACCGTGCTCGCCGTCACCAAGCGCGACCTGGTCGCCCCTGACCGACTCGCCGAGGTGACGCGCGACAGCCTCGACCTTGCCCGCTCCGCCGGCCTGGAGGTCGCCGAGGCGCTGGCGGTCTCGGCGCTCGACGGCGGCGGCATCGAGGCGCTGCGCCTCGCCCTCGCCCGCCTGCCCGGCGCCGACGCCCGCGAGTCCGGCTACCCCTGGCTGCCGGTGGATCGCGCCTTCTCCATCGCCGGCCACGGCACGGTGGTCACCGGCACGCTGCGCCGCGGCAGCATCGCCGCCGGCGACGAGCTCGTGCTGTCCCCCTCCGGCGAGTCGGTGCGCGTGCGCGGCCTGCAGGTCCACGGCGCGAAGGTCGACACCGCCGGCATCGGCCAGCGCGTCGCCGTCAACCTGCGCGCCGTCTCCACCGCCGAGACCGCGCGCGGCGTGGCCCTCACCCGTCCCGGCGCCCTGCCGCCGGCCGAATGGCTCTCCGTCCGTCTGCGCGCCGTGGACAGCGCCCCCGCCCCCGTGCGCGACGGCGCCCGCCTGCGCTTCCTGGCCGGCACCCTGGAGGTCGACGCCACCCTGCGCCTGCTCGACCGCCGCGAGCTGGCACCGGGAGAGTCCTGCCTCGCCCAGCTGCACTGCGCCGAGCCCGTCGCCGTGCCGGCGCGCGAGGCCTTCATCCTGCGCAGTCCCTCGCCCGCCCGCACCCTGGCCGGCGGCCTCGTGCTCGACCCGGAGGCGGCGCGGCTGCGTCGACGCGACCCCGCCCTGCTGGAGCGACTCGCGCGCCTGGCCGCGGAGGCCCCGGAGCGCCTGATCGCCGCCGAGGTCGCCGACGCCGGTGCGGCAGGCCGCCCGTTGCCCCGCCTCG
>CAXSER010000080.1:0-9401 GCA_964236315.1 uncultured Acetobacteraceae bacterium
GCCGGGGATGCGGGCGGCGGCGCGTGACGCGGCCCGTTGCCGGGCGCGGGAGAGGCTGCCGGGCGGCGGGTTGGCCGGGTCGGGACGGGCCGTCGGGCCGGGGGCTGCGTGGCGGCGGGGGGCTGCGTGGCGGCGGGGGGAGGCTCACGGTGCGGGCCTGCGACGTTGCGGATGCCGGCGATCCTGCACCGCATCGCGCCGGGAACAAAGACGCCGGCGTGGCCGGGCCCGGGCGGGAGGCCGCGTGGCGGCGCCGCCGGGGCTGCTGCCGGACGGCCGCGGGGGTCGTGGCGCGGGGTCCGGCGGGGGTGGTAGCGGGGCGCGCGGGTGGATGTGACGATTATTTACATTTCCGGATGCAGGCACGGAAACTACGCGGAGCAAGTCCCGTTTGCGCACCGGACGTCGTCGAGACGTTCCTGCGGTGACGCCGGCCTGTCCGGCAACCGATGCGCAGGCGCAAGGCTTCCGGCCTTCCGGAAGCGCTTCGCGGGCGTGGCGGCTGGCGGACGAGGGCATGGGTCATGCAGGCGTGCCTTGCCGTAGAAGGGCTGCGCCAGGACGGCGACCGCCGTGCGGGTGCCCCGACGCTTCGGACGACGATGCTTCGCGGACGGGAGGATGCCGGATCCCGACGTGCCGACAGTGCCTGCCCGGCGTCGGGGCGTTCCCCCGCCGGGCGTGATCCCCGGGCCCGGCGGGGCCTCGTCCCGCCGCCCGCGCCCCACCCCAGACACAACGTTCAGGAACACCACGCATGACCGACCATACGATCGTCGCGGTCTACGACACCGCCGCCCACGCCGAGGCCGCCGTCATGGCGCTCGAGGCCGCCAACGTGCCGTCCTCCGCGATCAGCCGCCACAGCCAGCAGGGCACGACCAGCGGCACCACCACCACCGCCGCCCCGGCGGCCGGCGAGGAGCGCGGCTTCTGGAGCAGCCTGTTCGGCGCGGAGCCCGACCACGACACCGCCGTGTACGACCGCAGCATGGCGAGCGGCGCCACCGTGGTCTCGGTGAAGGTGCCGGAGGACCACCACGAGTCCGTGGCGGCGATCCTCGAGAGCCACAACCCCATCGACATCGACGAGCGCGCCGAGAGCTACGGGCTGGCCGCGTCGACGTCGGGGCTGTCGTCGTCGCTGGGCATGTCGGGCGAGACCATCGGTGCCGCGACCGGCGCCACCGCCAGCACCGCGACGCTCGGCGGCACGGGTCGCGACACCCTCGACATCGGCGAGACGAAGGACGGCGTGATCCGGCTGGCCGAGGAGAGCCTCGAGGTCGGCAAGCGCGCCGTCGTCGGCGGCACCACCCGCATCCGCCGCTACGTCGTGTCGACGCCCGTCGAGAAGGACATCTCGCTGCACAGCGAGCGCGTGGTGGTCGAGCGTCGTCCCGTCGCCGGCACCGAGACGACCGGCGCCGTCGACTTCAGCGACCGCACCATCGAGATGACCGAGACCAACGAGCAGGCCGTGGTGTCCAAGACCGCGCGCATCGTCGAGGAGGTGGCGCTGCGCAAGGAGGCGGCCGACCGCGTGGAGACCGTGAAGGACACCGTGCGTCGCCAGGACGTCGAGATCGAGACCCTGCCCGGCGAGACGACCACCACCACCACGACCGGGACCGTCAAGACGCCGGCCTCGAAGATCTAGCCTTCGTTCGCCGCGCCCGGACCGGGGGTCTGGAGGTTTCTCCAGGCCCCTTCCGGCTCTCTTGGCGGCGGGTTCAGTAGCCGTAGTACGCGTAGAGTGCGGCGACGACGGGCATCAGCCCGACCACCACCCAGGCGGCCATCGCGCACACCGCGACGATCCTGCCCAGCCTGTGGTTGGCGCGGCGGCGTCGCCGGGACGGTCCCAGGCGCGGCGGTTGCGGGCGCGAGATCGGGGCGGCAGCGTCGGGCTCGGGCGGTGCAGCCATCCGTTTCGAGATCGCGGACATCTGGCCTCCAGGTGTTCCAGGACGGCGCGACCTTACACCCCGAACCCGCAAAGGTGTGTAAGACTTTGTTTCTGCTTGCCGGCAGGACTGGCGTGCGCAGCAGGGGTGGCGCGCGATGGCTGGCCGGCCTTCCCGGTCGACCGGGGGCGCGGCGTCGTCGCGTTCAGGCGAGCGAGCGGCAGAAGCCCGTGATCCGCCGGCAGGCCTCGCGCAGGGCCTCGTCGCCGGTTGCGCAGGACAGGCGCAGGTAGGGGCTCATGCCGAAGGCGGCGCCGAACACGGTGGCGACGTGGGCCTCCTCCAGTAGCGCCATGCACACGTCCTCGTCGGTGGCGAGGAGCCGGCCGCCGGGGGTGCGGCACCCGATGAGGCCGGCGACGGAGGGGTAGACGTAGAACGCGCCGTCGGGGCGGTGGCAGCGCAGGCCGGGCGCCTCGGCGAGCGCGTCCACCACCAGGTCGCGGCGGCGACGGTAGGCGTCGCGCATGGCCTCTGCCGCGTCCTGCGGGCCGTCCAGCGCCGCGACGGCGGCGGCCTGGGCGGGGGCGCAGACGCCGGCGGTGGCGTGGCCCTGCACCGTCGCCATCGCCCGCACCAGGGCGCGCGGGCCGGCGCCGTAGCCGACGCGCCAGCCGGTCATGGCGTACGTCTTGGACACGCCGCCCAGCGTCAGGGTGCGCTCGCGCAGTGCCGGGGCGGCGAGCGCCAGGGTGGCGTGGGGCTCGCCGTCGAAGCGCAGGCGCTCGTACAGGTCGTCCGACATCACCCAGACGTGGGGGTGGCGCTCCAGCATGGCGCCGATCGCGGCCAGCTCGGCCGTGCTGCACACGGCACCGGTCGGGTTGTTGGGGAAGTTCAGGACCAGCCAGCGGGTGCGCGGGGTGATCGCGGCCTCGATCGCCTCGGGGCGGGGACGGAAGCGGTCGGCCTCCAGGCAGTCCACGGTCACTGCGACGCCGCCCAGCAGGCGGGCGGTCAGCGCGTAGGCGTTCCAGTAGGGGGCGAGGAGGATCACCTCGCCGCCCGGGTCGAGGGTGGCCATCAGGGCGTCGAAGATCACCTGCTTGCCGCCGTTGCCGACCACGATCTCGTCGAGGGCGTACTCCAGGCCGTCGCGCGCCAGGGACCGCTGGATGGCGGCCTTCAGGGCGGGGGCGCCGTCCTGGGGCGGGTACTTGGTCTGGCCGTCGAGGGCTGCGCGGTGGGCGGCCTCGATCACGTGCGGGGGGGTCGCGAAGTCGGGCTCGCCGATGGTGAGCGAGACCACGTCGAGGCCCTGGGCGCGCATCTCGCGGGCGCGGGCGGTCAGCGTCACGGTGGCGGCCGTGGGGGCGGCGGCCAGGCGATGGGCGAGCGGGGGCATCAGGAGGAAGGCCAGGGGCTCTGCCCCTGGACCCCGCCAAAGGCTCGCCTTTGGAAACCCCTATTGAGGGAAGGGTTTCCAAAGGGCTCGGCCCTTTGGCGGGTTCGGGCAGAGCCCGACCTTGCTTGCGTGGCGATCAGCGCAATCCCTGGCAGAAGCGCTGGATGCGGCCGCACGCCTCGCGCAGGCTGTCGGTGTCGGTGGCGTAGCTGATGCGGAAGTGGCCGGGGAACATGAACGCCGCGCCGTGGACCGCGGCCACGCCCTGCTCGTCGAGCAGCGCGATCACGAAGCTCTCGTCGTCGGTGATCGCGCTCCCGCCCGCGGTGGTCCTGCCGATGCAGCCCTGCATGGAGGGGAACACGTAGAACGCGCCCTCCGGCTTGTGGCAGTGCAGGCCGGGCGACTGGTTGAGCATGTCGACGACGAGGTCGCGGCGGGCCTGGTAGGCCTCGGCCATGGTGGCGATGGAGTCCTGGGGGCCGTTGAGGGCCTCGACGGCGGCGGCCTGGCTGACCGAGGAGGTGCTGGAGGTGGACTGGCTCTGCAGCTTGTCCATCGCCTTGATGATGGAGACGGGCGCGCCCGCGTAGCCGATGCGCCAGCCGGTCATCGCGTACGCCTTGGAGACGCCGTTCATGGTGACGGTGCGCTCGCGCAGGCGGGGCTCGACGCTGACGATGGTGGCGGGCTGGAAGCCGTCGTAGACGAGCTTCTCGTAGATGTCGTCGGTGAACACCCAGACGTCGGGGTGGCGCAGCAGGACGTCGCAGATCGGGCGCAGGTCCTCGGCGGAGTAGGCGGCGCCGGTGGGGTTGTTGGGCGAGTTCAGCATGAACCAGCGGGTGCGCGGGGTGATCGCGGCCTCCAGGTCCTCGGCGCGCAGCTTGAAGCCGTTGTTCTGGCTGCAGGGCACCATCACCGGGGTGCCATCGGCGAGCGCCACGATGTCGGGATAGCTGACCCAGCAGGGGCTGGGGATGATGACCTCGTCGCCGGCGTTCAGCGTGGCGACCATGCAGTTGAAGATCACCTGCTTGCCGCCGGTGGAGACGATGATCTCGTCGGGCGTGTAGTCGAGGCCGGAGTCGCGCCTGAACTTGGCGGCGATGGCCTGGCGCAGGGCGAGGGTGCCGGCGACGTCGGTGTACTTGGTCTGGCCCGCCTCGATGGCGCGCATCGCGGCCTGCTTGATGTTGTCGGGGGTGTCGAAGTCGGGCTCGCCGGCGGAGAGGCTGATGACATCGCGGCCGGCGGCCTTGAGCGCGCGGGCCTTGGTGGCGATGGCGATCGTCTGGCTCGGGCTGACCCGGTCGAGGCGTTCTGCGGTGAGCTTCATGGGGGATATCCTGTGGCCGGAGGCGCGGGGCGGTCCGGGCGAGGCCGGGGCGTGGCGGCGCGCAGACTAGTCCCGGGGCGCCCGGGGGAGCAACGCCGGGGGTCCCTTGGGCCTCTTTCTTGGGGAAGGGTTCCCAAAGGGCCCTGCCCTTTGGCGGGTTCGGGCAGCGCCCGACCTTGCCTTCCCTTGCGTTGTCGGGGCTGCCCGAGGCGCGGTATAGCGCGCGGCCGACGGGCGGCGGGGAGACGGGCATGGCACTCTGGGTTCGGTTCGCGCGGGGCGCCGACGAGGGTTTCGGCGTCCTGGAGGGCGAAGGCGTCGCCGTGCACGAGGGCGACATGTTCGAGGCGCCGCGGCCCACGGGGCAGGTGCTGGCGCTGGGCGAGGTGTCCCTGCTGGTGCCGGTGCGGCCGGGCAAGGTGGTGGGGCTGTGGAACAACTTCCACGCGCTGGCGGCGAAGCTGGGCGCGGTGATCCCGGAGGTGCCGCTGTACTTCCTCAAGGCGACGACCAGCCTGCTGGCGCCGGGCGGGGCGATCCGGCCGCCGGCGGGGTACGACGGGCGCATCGTGTACGAGGGCGAGCTGGGCGTCGTCGTCGGGCGGCGGTGCAGCAACGTGGACGAGGCGGGGGCGGCGGCGGCGATCTTCGGCTACACCTGCGTCAACGACGTGACCGCGACCGGGCTGCTCGACGCGGACCCCTCGTTCCCGCAGTGGGCGCGGGCGAAGGGGTGCGACACGTTCGGGCCGTGCGGGCCGGCGATCGCCACCGGGCTCGACCCGATGGCGCTGCAGGTGCGCACGCTGCTGAACGGGCGGGAGCGGCAGGCGTATCCGGTGGCGGACATGATCCTGTCGCCGGCGCGCATCGTCAGCCTGCTGTCGCGGGAGATGACGCTGGAGCCGGGGGACCTGATCGCGTGCGGCACCTCGGTGGGCGTGCTGCCGATGCGCGCGGGGATGGAGGTCAGCGTGGTGATCGAGGGGATCGGGGCGCTGACCAACCGGGTGGCGGAGGGGAGCTGAAGGAAGCAAGGCCGGGCTCTGCCCGGACCCGCAAAGGGTCCGAGGACCCTTTGATCCCTCGAATTTCGCACGACCGGTCATGCGCGATGCCGTCCCTTTTTGCGCAGTGCGCTCGCGACGCGGGAGCAGGCCACCTATAGCGGTGATATAGACATCGCGATATAGCGCTGCTACAACGCTGTCATGAGCACGAGAGAAACCCTGCTGTCGGCGGCGTTGAAGGTCCTGGAGGAAGGCGGCGAGGCGCAGTTCTCGACGCGTGCGGTCTGCGCGATGGCGAAGGTTGCCGCGCCCACGCTCTACCACCATTACGGCAGCGCCGACGGTCTCCTGAGCGCCGCCATGACGGAGGCCTTCGCGCAGTTCCTCCAGAGCAAGCAGGCGGCGATCCAGTCCGACGATCCTGAGACCGCGCTCCGGCAAGGCTGGGACGATTACGTGCATTTCGCGGCAGCCCGTCCCCGGCTCTACGCCGCGATGATCGGCCGCGTTCTCCAGGGCGCCCGGATACCCGCCGCCGAGCAGGCCTTCGCGCTCCTGATCCGACACATCCAGGCCGTCGCCGGCGAGGGACGTCTCGCGGTCCCGGTGCAGGCGGCTGCCGACCTCATGTGGTCGTCCGTCAACGCCGCTTCCCTGCTCCATGTGACGGCTCGCCTGCGCGATGCGCAGCCGCCCACCCCGGCCGTCGTCGCGAGCATCCGCGAGCACGCCCTGCAGGCGGTCTTTCTCCCCGGACGGAAAGAGGCGCCCCCTTGAAGATCCTCGTCACGGGAGGCACCGGCCTCCTTGGCAGGCGCCTGATCCCGAAGCTTGTGGAGGACGGTCATCAGGTCTTGGCGCTGACACGCTCGGCGTCGTCCCACGAGGCGCTCCGCGCACTGGGCGCCTCGCCCGTTGCAGGCGACCTGCAAAGCCGGCAACCGCCCTCTCTGCCCGCCATCGATGCCGTCGTTCACGCGGCCGCCCTGTTCCGCTTCGCGGGGCCGCGCGCACCCTACTTCCGGACCAACGTCGAAGGCACGGATGTGCTGCTGCGCGCGGCCGAGAAGGCGGGTGCGCGAATTTTCGTCCACATCAGCGCGGCGGGAGTCGCCATGGATGACCGGGGCTCGCCCCTCCGCGACATCGACGAGACCGCACCAACGCACCCCGACAGCTTCTCGGCCTATCTTGCGAGCAAGTCGCGCGGCGAGAGGCTCGTCCTGGCGGCCGACAAACCGGGCTTCCGAACGATCGCCATGCGTCCGTCCGCGATCTGGGGGGCGGGTGACGGGTTCAGCCGTGAGCTTCCGCACGCCATCGGCTCCGGGCGGTTCGCCTTCTTCGACCGAGGCGATTACGCCTTCTCGACCTGCCATGTGGACAATGTCGTGGAGGCCGTGCAGTGCGCGCTCGAGGGTGGCGCGGGCGGCCGGGCCTACTTCATCAACGATCGGGAACGGCAGACCTTCCGCGAGTTCATCGCGATGCTCGCGGGCGTGCAGGGATTGTCCATCGATAAGGTGCGATCGATGCCTTATCGCCTGGCCTTCGGCCTGGGAGGGTTGTTGGAGGCCGCCTGGACCGTGACGTTCCGGAAAGACGACCCGCCGCTCTCACGTTCGATGGTGCGCATGATCGGGCGGGAGTTCAGCACCAACGACGGCGCTGCGCGCAGCGAGCTGGGCTATGTCGGAAGAACATCGCGCGCGGATGGCCTGCGGGGCTACGGGAGGGCTTCTCCGACGAGGCCTGACTAGCCCTCGCGGCAATGAGCGGGAGGGAACGCGTCGGCAAGACCTTCGACTCAAGGAGGGGATTCCAGAGGCGAGCCTTTGGCGGAGTCCAGAGGCAGGGCCTCTGGACTTGCCGGCCGGCCGGCGGTGCTACTTCGCCTGGCTGGGGTCGTCGGCGGGGTTGATGTAGTGCAGGCCGAAGGGGCCGGTGCCGGTGACCTGGATCTCGGCCGCCTCGGTCGTGGTCCACAGCGAGTGCGGCATGTTGCCGGGCAGGTAGACGAAGCCGCCCTGGGCGACCTGCCTGCCGCGCGCCTTGTCCATGGTCTCGCCCATGTCGTGCACGATGGCGCCGGACAGCACGGTGACGTTCTCGGCGGTGGCGTGGGTGTGCGGCGCGATCACCGTGCCGGCGGGCATCCTGAGGCGCAGGGTGAACGGGCCGGGCTGCGCCGGGTCGCCGGAGAGGATGCTGATCTGCGTGTTCCTGGGCAGCGACGGCGGCGACCGGGTCCACTGCACCGCGGAGTCGTCGGGCAGCACGGACATCGTCGACGCGTCGCTCGCCAGGGCCGCGGCCCCGGTCCCGAGCAGCACCAGGCCACAGGCGAGCCATGCGGCGTGCAGTTTCATCGGCGTTCCCCGTTGCCTGCCGGCGCGGCGGCATTGCCGTGCGGCCTTGGCACGGGGCGGCATAGCATGCGGCGCGGGGCGAGGGACATGGCGGCTTCGTTCCCGTGTGCCAGGAAGCAAAGAAAGCGTGTTCTTTCTTGAAATAAAGAACCAAAGAACTTTTCCCATAAGGAAGCGCAGCCGGCCGAGTGTTCTTGATCTTACGGGCAAAGTCTTTTTGCTTCTTTTTCTCCAGAAAAAGAAGATTCTTGCCTTCCTATGAAGACGACGGCCGCTAGGGCCACATGCGCCGCAGCGCCGGCTCGCGGTCCCAGAGCTGGTGCTTCAGCACGCCCGCGAGGTGCAGGGCGAGCAGGGCGTAGAGCGCGTAGACCAGGGCCGCGTGGATGGCGAACCAGCGGGCGTGGAGGGCCTGCTTCGCGTCGGGCGCCATCGCCTGGATGAAGCCGATGCGGGGCCAGGGCAGCAGGCCGTACAGGCGCAGGGGGTGCTGGGCGGCGTAGGCGAAGGCGGAGTCGTGGATCCACCCGGACAGCGGCAGGGCCAGGATGAGGCCGTACAGCGCGAGGTGGGTCGCGTGGGCGGCGAGGCGCTCCAGCTGGCCGCGCTTGGCCGGAGGCGGGGGCGGCTTGTGGGTCAGGCGCCACAGCAGGCGCATCAGCGCCAGGCCGAGCACGGTGAGGCCGATCGACTTGTGCAGGTCGATCGCCGGGCGGATCCAGTCGTCGGGGAGCAGCTCCGCGGTCAGGCCGAGCGCCACGTTGACCGCGACCAGCCCCGCCACCAGCCAGTGCAGCACCATGGCGGGGCGGGTGTAGCGTGCGGGAAGGACCATGCCCAACTCTGCCGCACGCCGGAACGAAGGACGACAGCTATCTGTGCGGTCGCGTCGCAGGGGCGCGTCGCAGGGGCGGCGGGAGGGCAGGCAAGGTTGAGGCTCTGCCTCAAACTCCGCCAGGGCGAGCCGCCCTGGACCGGCTCTACTTAGGAAGGCTGGTTCAGGGGCGGCTCCCTCCAGTGGCCCTTCCAACGGTCCAGGAGAATCGTCGGAACCTTTGGCCACCTCCGCCTGGCGGGTCCGGGCAGAGCCCGGCCCTGCTTCCTGTCAGGCCGACGCATCGGCGGCGGTCTTGCAAGAGCGCCGGCGCCCGGGGCACAAGCGGTCGCGTGACCGAGGGGTTCCAGGCGATGGAGAGGCTCCACGATCCGGTTCAGGCGCCGGGTCCCGGAGCAGCCTGCGAGCCTGGGCGGGCCGAACGGGTCCTGGAGCGGTTCCGCGACGAGCGGCAGCGCCTGGCGCAGGGCCGCGTGGCCGCGCCGGCCGCGGCGATCCTGGCGGCGCGCAACGCGGGCTCGATGGCGACGACAGGG
>CAXSER010000081.1:0-4891 GCA_964236315.1 uncultured Acetobacteraceae bacterium
GCACCCGCATCAGGTCGGCGTAGGTGCACAGGGTCACCTCGGGCCGCATGGCGAGCCGGATTGCGTCGTCGATCCGCCCGACGGGCAGCACGCAAACCGGGCAACCCGGCCCGTGCACCATCTGCACGTTCGCGGGCAGCAGGTCCTCGATCCCGTAGCGCGAGATGGCGTGCGTGTGGCCGCCGCAGAACTCCATGAACTTGTAGTGCCGGCCGGGCACCGCCTCGCTTGCGATGGTGACAGCGATCGAGCGGGCCAGCGTGCCGTCACGGTACTCGTCGATGTACCTCACAGTGTGCCGACCGCCATGCCCGGCACCGCGGCTTCGCGCATCAGGGCCATCGTGTACTCCGCCTCTTCCGGGTCGAGGCGGCTCAGCGCGTAGCCGACATGGATAAGCACGTAGTCGCCCACACGCACGCCCTCCAGCAGCGCGATGGAGACGACCTTGGACACGCCGCTAAGCGTGACCCTCGCCATGTCGCCGGGCAGCAGGGCATCGACCAGGATCGGGATTGCAAGGCACATCAGGTCACCTGTGAGATGGAGAACGGCGTGGCCAGGAGATGCACCCGCGCCAGGGCGGCCTGCCCCAGGCAGAGGCCGCCGTCGTTCGTGGGCACCTGCCGGGCCAGGAGGGGCACAAGGCCGCGCCGGCGCAGCGCATCGGTGAGGCCATCAGCCAGCACACGGTTGAGCAGGCAGCCGCCGCCGAGCGCCACGGTGGCGTGGCCCGTCCGATCGGCAGTCTTACCGATCCAGGCGGCAAGGCCCGCGATCAGCGTGCCGTGGAACAGCGCTGCGCCCTCATGGGCTGCAAGGCCGGGCGTCAGCAATGCCGCGAGCAGTGGCCGGAAGTCCAGGACGGCATCGGCGATGACGAAGCCCGCCGGAAGGCAGTGCGTCGCGTCGACCAGGGCCTCCAGCCGCATCGCCGCCTGGCCCTCGTGGTCCTGCCACGTGCACACGCCCAGCAGCGCCGCCGCCGCGTCGAACAGCCGGCCCATGCTGGTCGTCACGGGCAGGTGCGGGTCCGCGGCGAGCACCGCGGCCAGCTGCCCGGCGATGGGGATGGCCGGGAAGCGGGCGGCGGCCTCCGCGCCGCGGCCCAGGGCGTGCAGGGCGGCGACGCCCATGCGCCACGGCTCGCGCGCGGCCCGGTCGCCGCCGGGGTGCGGCAGCGGCAGGAGATGGCCGATGCGCCGCCACGCCGCGCCCTCCAGCAGGATCAGCTCGCCGCCCCACGCGGCGCCGTCCACGCCGTGGCCGTGCCCGTCCAGCGCCACGCCGAGCACGCCGCCCTGCACCTGATGCTCGGCGGCGACGGCGGCCAGGTGGGCGGCATGGTGCTGGACGCGCAGCACCGGCAGCCCGGTGGCCTCTGCGTACCGGGTCGAGGCGAAGTCCGGGTGGCCGTCGCAGGCGACGATCTCCGGCGCGACGCCGAGGGCATGGAGCATGTCGCGCGCCACCTCGGCGTGGAAGCGGATCGTGCGCGCCGTGGCGAGGTCGCCGATGTGGCGGGACACGAAGGCCTCGCCCCTCCGGGTGACGCAGATCGTCGACTTGAGGTGGCCCCCGGTGGCGAGCACGGCGGGGCCGTCGCAGCCCAGGTCGATCGGCTCCGGCACGAGGCCGCGCGCGCGGCGGACCATGGCGGGGGCGCCGTCGATCACGCGCATCACCGAGTCGTCCGCGCGGGCAAGGATCGGGCGGTCGTGGGTGACGACCAGGTCGGCGATGCCGTCCAGGCGGTCCAGGGCCTCGTCGTCGTCGGCGACGATCGGCTCGCCGGGGGCGTTGGCGCTGGTGGCGACGAGGGCGGTCGCGTGCGGCGCCTCGCGCCAGGCCGGGCCCTGCGGCTGCCCGGCCAGGGCGTGGAACAGCAGGTGGTGCAGCGGCGCGGACGGCAGCATGACGCCGATGCGGTCCAGCCCCGGGGCGACGGCGGTTGCCCGCCCGGGGCGCGCGCGCAGCAGCACGACGGGGCGGCTGGTGCGGCACAGCAGCGCCAGCTCCGCGCGCGACGGCGCGGCGAGCGCCGCCACGGAGGCCAGGTTGGCGGCCATCACCGCGAACGGCTTGGCCGGGCGCCGCTTGCGGTGGCGCAGCGTGGCGACGGCCGCCTCGCTGCCCGCGTCGCACAGCAGGTGGAAGCCGCCGATCCCCTTGAGCGCCACGATGCCCCCGCGCAGCAGGACGTCCGCGACCGCGGCGACGGGGTGGCTCAGCCGCGGGCCGCAGTCGGGGCAGGCGATGGTCTCGGCGTGGAAACGGCGGCCGGACGGGTCTGCGTACTCCGACGCGCACGCGGCGCAGGGCGGGAAGCCGGCCATGGCGGTGTTCGCCCTGTCGTACGGCAGGCGGCGGGTGATGGTGAAGCGCGGCCCGCACTGCGTGCAGGTCGTGAAGGGATAGAGGTGGAAGCGGCTGGCGGGGTCGAACAGCTCGTCCGTGCAGGCGCGGCACGGGGCCGCGTCGGGGACGGCGCGCGCGTGCCCGGCCCCCTGGCCGTCGCTGTCGCGGATGACGAAGCCGCGCCGCCCGTCCGCGGGCATCGCGGTCGCCGTCAGCGCGCCGATGCGGGCAAGCGGCGGCGCCTCCCGACGCAGGGCGGCCAGGAAGGACGCCAGGCCCGGCCCCTCGACCTCGGCCAGCACGCCGTCGGGGTCGTTGAGCACGAAGCCGGACAGGCCGTGTCGGCCCGCCAGGCCGTGCACGAAGGGCCGGAAGCCGACGCCCTGCACCGCGCCGCGCACGCGGATGCGCAGGCGTTCCGTCATGGCAGCACGGCGGGGTGGCGGGCGGCGATCCAGTCGTGGAACGCGGCCATTCCCTCGCCGGTGCGCGCGGACACGGGCAGCACCCCGATGCACGGGTTGGCGCGCAGGGCCGCCGCGAGGCAGGCGGGCATGTCGAAGTCCAGGTGCGGCAGCAGGTCGACCTTGTTGAGCAGCATCAGGTCGGCGGCGGCGAACATGTCCGGGTACTTGAGCGGCTTGTCCTCCCCCTCGGTGACGGACAGCACGACGACCTTGTGCGCCTCGCCGAGGTCGAAGGCCGCCGGGCAGACCAGGTTGCCGACGTTCTCGACGAACAGCACGCCTCCGGCCGGCAGCGGCAGATGGTCGAGCGCGTGGCCGACCATGTGGGCGTCCAGGTGGCATCCCCTGCCCGTGTTGACCTGCACCGCCGGGACGCCGGTGGCGCGGATGCGGTCGGCGTCGCGCGAGGTCCGCTGGTCGCCCTCGATCACCGCGACGGGCCAGCGGTCCATCAGCTCCGCTACCGTGCGCACCAGCAGCGACGTCTTGCCCGACCCAGGGCTGGAGACGAGGTTGAGCGCGAGGATGCCGGCCGCCCGCAGCCGCGCCCGGTTCGCCGCGGCGTGGGCGTCGTTCCTCGACAGGATGTCCCGCTCGACGCTGATGGCCCTGGCGCGGCTCATGCCGGGGATCGGCGACCCCTGGCCGAAGTCGATCGAGCCGTGTTCGTGCCCGTGGTGGTGGTGCTCCCCGGCCAGGCCGGCCGTGCCGCAGCCGCAGATCGCGCACATCACTCCACCTCCAGTTCCGCCAGGCGCAGCTCGTCGCCCGCCGTCATCCGCACCGGGCCGTCGCCGCACGCCGGGCACAAGGAAAACCGTTCCTCCAGCGGCACGGACCGTCGGCAGGCCGCGCACCAGCCGGCGCCCGCAACAATCTCGATCTCCAGGGCGGCGCCGTCGGCGATCGTGCCGCGCGTCACGGCGTCGAAGCAGAAGCGCAGCGCCTCCGGCTCGGCGTGGCCGAGCGCGCCGAGCCGGAGGCGGACCGTCCGCACCCGGGTGAACGCCTGCCGCCGCCGCTCCGCGACCACCAGCTCGACGATGCTCTCGACGAGGGAGACCTCATGCATCGGCGTCGACGCCCAGACGGCCCCTGAGGGTCTGGACCACGATGTCGGCGTCGACCGGCTTGAGGAACACGCCCTCGATGCCGAGCTCGTGCAGCCCGACCGAGCCCATCAGCGCCTCTGCGGCGGTACTGACGACGTAGCAGGGGATCGTGCCGCCCGCCGCCCTGAGCCGCTCCGCCAGCGTCCCGCCGGCCTCGTGCGCGTCCGTCATCAGCTCCGCCAGGATGGCGTCCGGCGCGACCCGCAGCGCCGTGCGCTCGCCCTCCCGCCCGTCCGCTGCCTCGCCGACCGTGAAGCCGCCGGCCTCCAGCGCGAGGCGCAGCGCGGCGCGGGCGTGCGGGTCGGAGTCGACGAGAAGGATCGTCCTGCGCCGGCGGCCGAGCCCGATGTTCGTCATGCGACAGGCACCGCCAGGCGGACGCTCTGCGTCAGCATGGCCAGGGCGGCGTCGAGGTTGTCGGCGGCACCCGGCGTCAGCGCCTCGACGAACTCGAACCCGTAGCCGCGGACGGCGAGCAGGAAGGCCGGCGGCGCCCTGCCGCAGCACTGCCGCGCGATCGCCAGCACCGTCTGCGGCCGCATGATGTGGCTGGTGAACTCCACCGTCGCGACCGGCGCCACGGCGCTCACCGTGTAGGGCGCAGCGCCGGTCCTCGCCGCGTCGACGAACCAGACGAGGTCGTGGGCGGCGACCTCCACCGCGTCCTCGATGTTGAGCTGGTAGTTGTCCTGGGCGGTGATGCCGGGCAGACCGAGCCGGTCGATTGCCTCTGCTACCGCCGGGCCGAGGCCGTCGTCCTGCCGCCCCGGGTTGCCATAGCCGAGGACCAGGATGCTCACTGCTTCACCCGCGTGGCGATCACCGAGCCGTCGGCGTCCTCAAGCGTGACGACCAGCGGCATGTCGCCCAGCGCGTGGGTGGCGCAGGACAGGCAGGGGTCGTAGGCGCGGATCGCGACCTCGATGTGGTTGAGCAGCCCCTCGGTGATCTCGT
>CAXSER010000081.1:4991-9397 GCA_964236315.1 uncultured Acetobacteraceae bacterium
TCGTAGGCGCGGATCGCGACCTCGATGTGGTTGAGCAGCCCCTCGGTGATCTCGTGCCCGGTCAGGTACTCCACCGCGACCTGGCGCACGGAGCGGTTCATCGCCTCGTTGTTGTTGGTGGTGGAGACGATGAGGTTGGCGCCGGTCACCTGGTCGTGGGCGTCCACGGTGTAGTGGTGGAACAGCGTGCCGCGCGGCGCCTCGATCACGGCGACGCCTTCCGGACGGCGGCGCCCGGTGACGACCAGGTCGCTGCCCTGCAGGTCGTCGTCGAACAGCAGCTCCCTGATCCTCTCCGCGCAGTGGATCATCGAGATCAGCCGCGCCCAGTGGTAGCCGAGCGTCGCATGCACCGGCCCGCCGCGGCCGAGCGCCATGAACTCCGCCCGCGCCGCCTCCGCGATCGGCGTGGCGATGGACGTGCAGCAGTTCATCTGCGCCAGCGGGCCGACGCGGTACCAGCCGTCCTCGCGCCCGAGCGCGCGCAGGTGCGGGAACTTCATGTAGCTCCAGGAGCGGACCTCCTCGACCAGGTGGTCGCGGTAGGCCGCGGGGTCGACGTCGTCGAGGATGCGCCGTCCTCCGGCGTCGATCACCCGCAGGCGGCCGTCGTACAGCTCCAGGCTGCCGTCCGCGCCGACCAGGCTCATGTAGCTGGAGGGGAGGGTGGCGAAGCGCTCGTGCAGCGCCTCGTGGCCGTGCACGAAGGACTTGTGCAGCGCCAGCGCCTCGCGGCACCACCCGATGATCCGGTCGACGTCGCCGCGCAGCGCGTCGCGGCTCTCGACCGACAGGTTCTGGTTGACGCCGCCGGGCACGCAGAGGCGGGGGTGGATGCGCCGGCCGCCAGTCGCCGCGATCACCTGCTGGCCGAACTTGCGGATGAAGATCGCCCAACGGCCGACCTCGGGGAAGCTCTCCATCACGCCGATGATGTTGCGTTTCGCGACGGGAGACTCGAAGCCGAGCAGCAGGTCGGGCGAGGCCAGGTGGAAGAAGTTCACCGCGTTGGACTGCAGCACCTGCCCGTAGTGCATCAGGCGGCGCATCTTGTCCGCCGTCGGCGTCACCCGGTCGACGCCGGCCACGAGGTCCATCGCCTTTGCGGCGCAGAGATGGTGGCTGACCGGGCAGATGCCGCACAGTCGCTGGACGATGACCGGGACCTCCCAGTACATCCGGCCCTGGATGAATCGCTCGAAGCCGCGGAACTCGACGATGTGGAACCGGGCCTGCTCGACCTCGCCGGCCTCGTCCAGGCGGATGGTGACCTTGCCGTGGCCCTCCACCCGGGTGACCGGGTCGATGACGATCCTGCGCGGGCCGGGGGCAGCCTGCATGCCGCTCATTCGTACTTGCGCAGCTCGTAGGGCAGCGCCGGCTCGCGGCCCGTGAGCAGCGCCTTGAGCCCCTCCCAGATGGCGTCGCCGGAGGGCGGGCAGCCGGGCAGGAAGTAGTCGATGCGCACCACCTCGTGCGCCGGGTACACACGGTCCAGCAGCAGCGGCAGCTCCTCGTCGCAGGGGATCATCCCGCCGCCCTCCAGCGTCGGGCCGTCGAGGTAGACCGCCTCCAGGCACTCGCGCAGCGAGACGGCGTTGCGCATCGCCGGCACGCCACCGCTGATCGCGCAGGCGCCGACGGCGACCAGGACGCGGCAGTGCTTCCGGAATTCGCGCAGCTCGCGGACGTTGTACTCGTTGGAGCAGCCCCCCTCGATGAAGCCGACGTCGACGGGGCGGTCGAACGCCTTCTTGTCGTCGAACGGCGAGCGGTCCAGCTCGACCAGCTCCGCCAGCTCCAGCAGCCGCTCGTCGATGTCGAGCAGCGACATGTGGCAGCCGAAGCAGCCGGTCAGCGAGCAGGTGGCGAGCGTCGGCTTTGCCATCAGGACCTGCGCCTCGCCTCGATGTCGCTGCCGATCGGCACGAGGTCGAAGCGGCGGCGGCCTTCGGGCACGCGGTAGGCGTCGCGCCTGACGACGATGCACGCCACCGGGCAGACCCGCGCCGCCTTGTCGATCGCCGCCATCTGCGTGTCGCCGAGGCCGCCCTGCGCGTCGACGTTCAGCCGCATGGCGATGCCGCGCCCCTCGAAGCCGAACACCGACTTGCCGTCCGCCATGCGCGAGGCGCGGACGCAGCGCGAGCACAGGATGCAGCGGTCGTGGTCGAGGGTGATGTCGGGGTGGGTGGCGTCGATGCCGCGCCCCGGCCGCTGCTGGCGCTGCGTGGGCGCGACCAGGCCGAGCCGGTAGCCGAGCGCCTGCAGCTCGCACTCGCCGCTGGCGACGCAGTAGCTGCAGGGATGGTCGCCCTCGACGAACAGCATCTCGATGATCGCGCGGCGGTCCCCGGTCAGCCGCGGCGTCTCGTTCTCCACCACCATGCCCGGCGTGGCAGGGGTGACGCAGGCGGCGGCGCCGCGGCCGTTGATCGTGCACGTGCAGACGCGGCAGTTGCCGGAGGGCTCGAGGTCGGGGTGGTGGCAGAGCCGCGGGATGTAGATCCCCGCCGCGTCGCACGCCTCTATGACGCTCTGGCCCTGCGCGGCGTCGATCCGCACGCCGTCGACGGTGATCCGGAAGCCGTCCATGCTAGAGCCCCGCCGGCGAAGGGTGGCGGATCGCGGCGGCCTCGCGCAGCGCGCCGGCGAGGTCGAGCCGGGGGGAGAACGGTTCGGGACGCAGGCGCGCCTCGTACAGCTGCGGGAAGCTGCGCATGGTGGACAGGATCGGGTTCGGCGCGGTCTGCCCCAGGCCGCAGCGGCTCATGCGCGCGACGGTGCCGGCGAGCGCCTCGGTGGCGGCGACGTCGGCGAGACTGGCGCGCCCGGCCACGATCGCCTGCATCCCCTGCCGCAGCAGGGTGGTGCCGACGCGGCACGGCGCGCACCAGCCGCAGGATTCGTCGACGAAGAAGCTCGCGAACTGCAGCGCGATGTCGAGCACGTCGCGCCGCGGGCCGAACACCATGGTCGAGCCGCCGGTCGACAAATCCTCGTAGGCGATGCGCCGGCCGAAGTCGCGCGGCGCCACCGCCTGGCCGGACGGGCCGCCGACCTGGACGAACTCCGCGTCCGCCGCACCCGCCAGGTCCAGCAGCGCGTTGACGGTGATGCCGAACGGCACCTCGTACACGCCGGGCCGGGCGCAGTCGCCGGACACGCTCATCAGCTTGGTGCCCGCGGATTCCTGCGTGCCCTCGGCGGCGAACCAGGCGGCGCCGTGCTCCAGGATGCGAGCGGCGCAGGCGAAGGTCTCGACGTTGTCGACGGCGGTCGGCTGGTGCAGGTAGCCGCGCTCGGTCGGGAACGGCGGGCGGTCGCGCGGCGCGCCCCGACGGCCCTCCAGCGACTCCAGCAGCGAGGATTCCTCGCCGCAGACGTAGGCGCCGGCGCCGAGCTGGACGCGGATGTCGAAGTCGAAGCCGGCGCGCCCGCGGATCGCCGCGCCGAGCAGCCCGGCGTCGCGTCGGCGCTGCAGCACCGACTGCAGGGAGTCCCACAGGTAGGCGTACTCGCCGCGCAGGTAGAGCAGGCCATGCCGCGCGCCGAGGGCGTGGCCGGCGATCGTCATGCCCTCCAGCACCAGGTCCGGGAACTCGCTCAGCAGCACGCGGTCCTTGAAGGTGCCGGGCTCGCCCTCGTCGGCGTTGCACACGACGTAGTGCTCGCGGCCGACCGCCTTGCGCGACAGGCGCCACTTCATGCCGGTCGGGAAGCCGGCGCCGCCGCGCCCGCGCAGCCGTGCGGCGGTGACCTCCGCGATCACCTGCTCCGGCGTGCGATCGAGGGCGGCCGCCAGCCCGGCGACCCCGTCCCGCCCGCCCGACAGCAGCCGGCCCGCCAGCACCAGGCTGGGCGCCACCACGGCCCGCGGCGGCGTGTCGCCGGCGCGCAGGGCGGCCACGATCGCGGGGACGTCGGACGGCGCGATCCTGGTCAGCACCATGGCGTTGACCAGCGCGGACGGCTCCTGGTCGGCCATGCCGATGTCGCTGGTCCATCCCAGGGCGAAGGCGCCGTCGGCCGAGGTCTCGCCGACCGCGATGCCGAGCGCCGCCTCGAAGGCCGCGGCGACGGCCGCGGCGCCCTTGAGCATCGAGACCGGCGTGCGGGACAGCCGGATGCGGAAGCGGCCCTGCGGCTGGCGCGAGAACAGCGCGTAGAAGGACACCATGTCCTCGACCTCGACCGCGTGGATGCCCAGGCCGGCGGCGATGGCCCGGACAGCGTCGTCGTCGATGCAGCCGAACCGTGCCTGCACCGCGTGGGCGATGTCCAGGAGGCGGCTGCGATCGCCCGCGAAGCCGGCGACGATGCCGGCCACGGTCGGGTCCGCGGCCGCGTTCACGCCTGGCGCCGCGAGGGCGGTCTGCCTGTCCATGGGGTCGAGCCTCCCGATC
>CAXSER010000082.1:0-9360 GCA_964236315.1 uncultured Acetobacteraceae bacterium
CTGGTCAAGACCGCGATCGCCGGCGAGGACGCCAACTGGGGCCGCATCGTCATGGCCGTCGGCAAGTGCGGCGAGCCCGCCGACCGCGACACCCTCTCGGTCGCCGTCGGCGGCACCTGGATGGCCCGCGACGGCGCCGTCGTCCCCGGCTACGACGAGACCCCCGTGGTCGCGCACATGAAGGGCCGCGAGATCGAGATCGCCGTCGACCTCGGCCAGGGCCGCGGCAGCGGCACGGCCTGGACCTGCGACCTCACGCACGGCTACATCGACATCAACGGCAGCTACCGCAGCTGACGGCCGCTCCGGAAGGGGACCTCGTGCCCCAGCAGCCGCCGCCCGACCCCGCCACTCCCGACGCGACCGACGGCGTGCCCGGCACCGGCGCACCGCAGCCCGCCCAGGACACGGCGCCCGTCCGCGGCCTGGGCGCCGGGTTCGCACCGCTCGCCACGGAGCGCCTCCGCCTGCGCCCCCCGGTCGCCTCGGACGCGGACGCGATCTTCCGCCTGGTCAACGACTGGGCGGTGGTGCGCATGCTCTCGCGCCTGCCGTTCCCCTACCCCAAGGCCGTGGCCGACGCCTGGATCGTGCGCGCCGCCGAGGAGCTGGCCGGCGGCCGCGCCTGCCACCTCGTCATCACCGGCGAGGAGGACGGCCGCGAGCTGCTGATCGGCTGCGTCGGCCTGCGCCTCGACCCCGCCCGACGCACCGGCCACCTCGGCTACTGGGTCGGGCGCAGGTTCTGGGGCCACGGCGTCGCCACCGAGGCCGCCGGCCGCCTCGCGCGCTGGGCGCTGGCCAACCTCGACCTCGACCGCATCGAGGCCCACGTCGCCGCCGACAACCTGGCGTCGGCCGCCGTGCTGCGCCGCATCGGCTTCCAGCCCGCGGGCGAGGGCCGCGAGCCGTTCCTCGCCCGCGGCGGCACCCACGACGTCGCCCGCTTCGCCGCCACACGCGACGACCTGTTCGCCGCCGCCCAGCCCGCGCCGCCCCCCGCCGCCCTCCCCCAGCCCGTGCCGCACGGCGGCGCGACGCTGCTCCTGGTCGCCGCCTGCGCCCTGATCGACAGCGACAGCCGCGTCCTGCTCACCCGCCGCCCCGAGGGCCGCTCCATGGCCGGCCTGTGGGAGTTTCCCGGCGGCAAGCTGGAGCCCGGCGAGACCCCGGAGGCCGCCCTGATCCGCGAGCTGCGCGAGGAGCTGGGCATCGACGTGGCGCAGGCCTGCCTCGCCCCCTTCGCCTTCGCCAGCCACGACTACACCCGCTTCCACCTGCTGATGCCGCTCTACGTCTGCCGCCGCTGGAAGGGCTTCGTGCAGCCGCGCGAGGGCCAGGCGATGGCCTGGGTGCGCGCGGACCGCCTGGGCGACTACGACATGCCGCCCGCCGACAAGCCGCTCGTCCCCTTGCTGCGCGACCTGCTGTGACCCGGCAAGCAAGGTTGAGGCTCTGCCTCAAACTCCGCCAAGGGCTGGGCCCTTGGATCGCCTTCCCTAAGTGAAGGGATCAAAGGGTCCTCGGACCCTTTGCGGGTTCGGGCAGAGCCCGACCTTCCTTCCTCCCGGAGCCGCCATGAATCCCACCGCCTGCCTGCTGGTCATCGGCAACGAGGTCCTCTCCGGCCGCACCCAGGACGCCAACATCCGCTTCATCGCCCAGCGGCTCGGCGCGATCGGCATGCCGCTGCGCGAGGTCCGGGTGATCCCCGACGTCGCCGACACCATCGTCACGACCCTGAACGAGTCGCGCGCCCGCTTCGACCACGTGTTCACCACCGGCGGCATCGGCCCGACCCACGACGACATCACCAGCGAGTGCGTGGCCGCGGCCTTCGGCGTGCCGTGGGAGCCCCACGCCGAGGCCTGGGCGCTGCTGGAGCGCCACTACCAGCCGGGCGAGTTCAACGCCGCGCGCCAGCGCATGGCGACCCTGCCGCGCGGCGCCACGCTGATCGAGAACGTCGTCTCCGTGGCGCCGGGCTTCACCGTCGGCAACGTCCACGTCATGGCCGGCGTGCCCAGGATCATGCAGGCGATGTTCGCCTGGCTGGAGCCGCGGCTGCCCGGCGGCGTGCCGGTGGCCTCGCGCACGGTGCACGCCGCCGGCCTGCTGGAGGGCACCATCGCCGCCGCCCTCGGGGCGCTGCAGGACCGCCACCCGTCGGTGGACCTGGGCAGCTACCCCTACCACCGCGGCGACGCGAACGGCGTGGCACTGGTGGCCAAGGGCACCGACCCGTCGCTGCTCGACTCGGTGATCGCGGAGGCGGCCGCGATCATCCGCGCGCAGGGCCTGGACCCGGTCGACGGCGAGCCCCCGGTCTGAACCGCCGCCCTGCACCGCCGCCGATGCGCTGGCGGTGCAGGGCACGACGCCGCCCCGGCAAACAGGCCGCCACCACGCGGCAGCGGCAGGCCTGACGGCACGCTGCACGACCAGGCGGCCCCCGAGCCGACAGGCGCCGCTATCCTGCCCGACCACCGGGCGGACCGGCGGCGCCGCGACACGGGCGCCTCCGACCGGACATCACGGGCAAGCCGATCCACCCGACCCGTCATCCCGACAGCGTGACACCCGCTCACGAGAGTTTGTCTTTTTTCCAATGTCGTTAATCAATTTTTAGACGCGTTCGGGCAGTTTCGGGTCATCACAAACCCGTTACGGAGACCCGCATCGTGAGAGGCCTGCTCTGCACCACCGCGGCGACCGTCGCCCTTCTGGCCACCTTCCCGGCCCCTGGCCGCGCCGCCTTCATCGACCAGCCGGCGGTGGCAGCCCAGCCCCACGTCATCGCGCCGTTCGGCTACGGCACCGTCACCCAGGTCTTCGCGACCTCGACCGGCCGCACCGGCGCCGCCTGGTGCAAGGCCCAGGTCAACCGCCTGTCGCAGTGCCTGTCGGTCTCCGGCGGCGCCTCGTGCTCCGCGCCCACCGAGGCCGGCACGCTGGTCTCGTGCAACCAGACCGGCAAGGCCCACGTCGACGAGACGCGCTTCGCCCCGGTCGACTGCCACAACCAGATGCAGGGCGACACCGGCGCCAGCGGCATCGTCACCGACATGGACTGGTGCGGCTGGGCCGGCTACATGGCGCGCCGCATCGCCGACACGGTGTACCAGTACAACGACTACGTCCGCCTCGGCGTGAACCGCCGCTTCGGCGGCACCGTGTTCGAGCTGTACGGCACCGACAAGCTCGACCGCATCCAGCAGAACCCCGGCGGCGCCATGCAGATGGCCCTCTACGGTGACGACATCGGCTACGCCCCGCCCAGCACGCCGCACGGCTGGTTCGCCTTCAACCCGAGCCAGACCTTCCTGCCGCCCAACGCCACCGGCTGGGACAACACGCCCTACCCGTCCGCGGCCGCCTGCAAGGCCGCCCACCCCGCCGACAACGAGCCGTGCCGCGAGGAGCTGGCCATCGACAACGTCAGCGACGACGTCCACGAGGTCGGCTGCGCCAACGCCGGGCAGGACGCCGGCGCCGGCTTCAACCCCGTGCAGTCGGTGTCGCTGAACTGCTGGTACGGCGACGCCAACAACTACGTCGACACCACGACCTCGCCCGCCAAGGGCTTCGTCGCGGTGCGCAAGACCGCGCCGAACAACTACTCCAAGAG
This sequence comes from uncultured Acetobacteraceae bacterium, assembly GCA_964236315.1. GTDB lineage: Bacteria > Pseudomonadota > Alphaproteobacteria > Acetobacterales > Acetobacteraceae > CAXSEF01. Next base: position 3,629 of record CAXSER010000082.1, read on the forward strand.
CACCAACGTCCCCGGCCTGACCTGGACCCAGACCTCGCAGGTGGTCGGCCCCTTCGCCCAGCTCACCTACGACATCGTCGGCGACTCGACCCTGCGCCCGATGTTCCAGGACTTCCAGGAGCTGCCCGCGATCTTCACCCACGGCGCGATCGGCAGCCAGGTCTTCTTCTACAGCGGCACGAACCCGTACAAGAGCCTCGCCGAGCCCGTCACCCACAAGTCGGTCGCCCAGGGCACCTACGGCGTCATCGGCTTCCCGACGCGCTCGCAGCCCTACGGCACGAGCTACGACGCCGGCATGACCGAGGACTGGGCCAGCATGTGCGACGATGCCGGCAAGCAGTGCGTCACCATCGTCTCGTTCTCCGACAACGCGAAGATCATCCAGGCCTCCAACCAGGCCGCCGGCAACAACTCCTACTTCGGCATCCACGGCTTCTTCACGCTGCAGCCCGGACTGAAGGTGCGCACCACCGTGTTCATCGCCCCCTACCGCTTCGACGACGTCGTCCAGGGCCAGTCCATCCGCCAGTGGATCTACCAGCTCCACCAGAACCAGATGCTCCCCCCGGCGATCAACTAGCGGCGGTGGCCTGCCAGTCCGGCAGGACAGCAAGACTCTTCTTTTTCTGAAGAAAAAGAAGCAAAAAGACGTTGCCCATAAGGTCACGGACGCCCGACCGGCTCCGGAACCTTGTGGGCAAAGTTCTTTGGTTCTTTCTTTCAAGAAAGAACTCGCTTGCTTCCTGCCTTGGCCGCCGGCGACGAAGCCTATGCCGTAGTGATCTGGCCCGCCGAGAGCGCGACGCCGAACAGCGTGACCTGCGTGCCGTCGGACAGGCGCAGCGAGGTGCCGAACGACCCGGTCTGCGCGCCGGCGAGGGCCGTGCCCGCCTCCTGCGCGCCGTAGCCCGACAGCACCAGCTGGTCGCCCGGCTTGAACCCGATGATCGCGGCGCTGCCGCCCACCCCCTGCGTGACGGTGTAGCTGTCCGCTCCCGTCCCCGCGAACGCCGTCGCCGCCCCGCCGCCGAGCATGACCCCGGTCGTGCCGGGCCCCTCGACGATCAGCGCGGAGCCGGTGCCGGCGTGGAACACGTCCGGCCCGCTCGGCCCGCCGAACGCGACGTCGCCGTCCGTCATGAAGTAGGTGTTGCCCCCGCCGCCGCCGACCATCGTGTCACCGCCGCCCGCGCTGCCGGCGAAGCTGCTGGCGCCCACGCCGCCGTACATCAGCGCCGCCCGGCCCGCGCCGCCCACCAGCGAGGTGTTGCCGAATCCGGCCACCAGGATGCTGTTGACGCCGGCGCCCCCGGTCAGCACGTCGCTGCCGGCGCCGCCGTACAGGATGTCCACCCCCGCCCCGCCGCCTGCGGTGTAGTTGCCGGCGCCCGCCACGAACACCAGAGCGCCCGCGCCGCCGTTCACCGTCGCCGCCGCGCCGGACGCATACACCACGACGGTGCCGCCGCCCGCGTTGATCGTGTCGGTGCCCCGGCTGTTCACCACGTCGTTGCCGGTGGCCGTCGTGCCCACCAGGCTCTGCCCGCCGACGGGCGTCAGGAACAGGCTGCCGGTGCCGCCGGCCACCGTGGTGACGACGACGCCCGTCGCGGTCCCCGCCGGAAGCGCGCTGACCGGGGTGCCGGTTGCCGCCGGAACCGTGCCCGCGGCCGCGGCCAGGTCGACCACCGCGAAATCCGAGGGAAGCAGGCCCGAGGCCGCCGCGCCGGGAACGCTGACCTGGACCGTGCCGGCGGCGGTGCCGTCAGAGGTCCACAGGTCGGAGTTGCCGTCCGCGCCGGTGCCCGCGAAATACAGCGCGCCGTCGAACACCGTCATCGCCACGTCCGGGCTGTCGGAAGAGTCGACCGCCACCGGCGCCAGCCCCCCCGCGCCCGCGAGCGCCACCGCAAGCTCCGTGGTCCCCGCCGCCGTGCCGTCCGACCGCCACAGCCCCGTCGTGCCGTCCGCGCCGGTGCCCCCGAAATACAGCGCGCCGTCGAGCACGGTGAGCGAGACCGGCGTGATCCCCGTGGCCCCGGCGCCGGCGACCGCCAGCGCCGTCGTGCCCGCCACGGTGCCGTCGCTGGACCAGAGGTCGACGTTGCCGGCGGCGTCGGTGCCGGCGAAATACGCCTTGCCCCCGAACGCCACGATGTTCGAGGTGACCGGCGCCAGGCCCGCCTTCGCCGCCCCCGCCGCCAGGATCTCCGTCGTGCCGGCGGCGGTGCCGTCGGACACCCACAGCGTGTTCGTCCCCGCCACGTCGTAGCCGGAGAAGAACAGCGTCCCGTTCGCAACCGTCAGGTTGGTGGGGTCCAGCCCCGGCCCGAAGGTGCCGAGGTTGCGGGTGTCGACGTTGGCCACCGCAAGGGCCGACGTGCCCGCCGCGGTCCCGTCCGACACCCACAGGTCCGCGTTGCCGCCGCTGTCGCGCCCGGAGAAGTACAGCCTGCCGCCCAGGCTCGCGAACCAGTTCGGCGCCAGCCCGGAGGCCGCCGCCCCCGCCGGCGCGATCGCCGCGGTGCCCGCCGCCGTGCCGTCGCTGGCGTAGAGGCCGAGGTGGCCGGCGGCGTCCAGGCCGGAGAAGAACAGCGTGCTGCCGACCACGGTCAGGTTCTTCGGATCGAGGTCGGCCGACAGGCCGGCGGTGAGCAGGGCGGCGGGCGCCGGGGCACCATGCAGCACCCACAGGCCGGTGTCCGCGCCATCCCCGCCGCTGAAATACAGCCCGCTGGCGAACGGCGTCAGCTCTGCGATCGGGCTCCCGCCCACCGGATACCCCGCGAGATCGACCGCGGCCGCCCCCGACCCGTCGAGCTCGAACAGCTGGCTGCCCTCCGCCGAGGTCGCGCCGAGAAACACCAGCATAGCCGCCATGCACACCACCCCACGCACCGGCGGCACCATGTCCGCCCCGCCCGCGAGGATAGCCAGCCACCCACTAAGGCCCTGTTAAACCCTGGTCACGCCGCACCCGGACACGGACACCGGAAGCAGTCACGAATCCGTCAACCGCGCTTCCATGCGCCATGAAGAACAGGAAGCGTGTTCTTTCTTGAAAGAAAGAACCAAAGAACTTTGCCCACAAGGCCCCGGACCCACCCGGGCACCCCGGACCCCATGTGCAGAGTCTTTTTGCTTCTTTTTCTTCAGAAAAAGAAGAGCCTTGTCTTCCTATGATACCGACACGCCCACGACCGCCCCTACCCCGCCGCCTCGCGCCCCATCGCCAGGTACTTCTCCCGCCGCCGCGCGCGCAGCGTGGCCCCGTCCAGCGCCACGAGCCCTGGCAGCGCCTGGGCCAGCGCCTCGCCGACCCGCCCGATCGCCTCCTCCGGCGCACGGTGCGCCCCGCCCAGCGGCTCGGCCACCACCTCGTCGACCAGCCGCCGCGACTTCAGGTCGTTCGCCGTCAGCCGCAGCGCCTCTGCCGCGACCTGCGCCTGCCCTGCGTCGCGCCACAGGATCGACGCGCACCCCTCGGGCGAAATCACCGAGTAGATCGCGTGCTCCAGCATCAGCACCCGGTCCCCGGTCGCCAGCGCGATGGCCCCGCCCGAGCCTCCCTCGCCGATCACGGTGGCCAGGATCGGCACCGGCGCCTCCAGGCACGCCTCGATCGAGCGCGCGATCGCCTCCGCCTGCCCGCGCGCCTCCGCGTCGATCCCCGGGAACGCCCCCGCCGTGTCCACGAACGTCAGCAGCGGCAGCCCGAACCGCCCCGCCAGCTCGATCAGCCGCCGCACCTTGCGGTACCCCTCCGGCCGCGCCGAGCCGAAGTTGTGCCGCACCCGGCTGTCCGTGTCGGTGCCCTTCTCCGTGCCGATCACCACGACCGCCTCGCCGCGGAACCGCCCGAGCCCGCCCACGATCGCCGCGTCCTCGGCGAACGCCCGGTCCCCGGCCAGCGGCGTGTACTCGGTGATCAACGCCGCGATGTAGTGCAGCGCCCGCGGCCGGTCCGGGTGGCGCGCCACCTGCGTCTTCTGCCAGGCGCTCAGCCGCCCGTAGGTCGTGCGGAGCTGCCGGTCGGCCTTCTCGGTGAGCCGGGCCACCTCGTCGGCGATGTTGAGGCCGCCCGGCTCCGACATCTGCCGGAGCTCCTCGATCTTGGCCTCCAGCTCGGCCACGGGCTTCTCGAAGTCGAGGAAATGACGCATCCGCGCGGCTTAGCATCGCGGCCGGGCGGCAGGAAGCCGGCAAGCCTGGGCTCTCCCTCCGGTGCCCATTCCGATGGCCCAAGCAAGCCATCGGAACCTTCGGGCACCTCCGCCCGGACCCGCCAGGGGCGAGCCGCCCCTGGACCGGCCTCACTCAAGGGAAGGCGATCCAAGGGCCCAGCCCTTGGCGGAGTTTGAGGCAGAGCCTCAACCTTGCTTCACTTCACCGGGTCCCCGCCCCGCAGCGCCAGCGGGTGGTGCGCCTCCACCAGCCGCTGCAGCCGCTCGGCCAGCACGTGCGTGTAGATCTGCGTGGTCGCGATGTCCGCGTGCCCGAGCAGCGTCTGCAGGCTGCGCAGGTCCGCGCCGCGCGCCAGCATGTGCGACGCGAACGAGTGGCGCAGCACGTGCGGCGACACCCGCGCCGGGTCCAGCCCGGCCGCCAGCGCCGCCTCCTTCATCACCGGGTCGAACGCCTGGCGCGACAGCGGCCAGCGCGGGTCGCGCGCCGGGAACAGCCAGCGCGACTCGCCCGAGCCTGCCCGCAGCGCCTCGGCCGCCGCGCGCGACGCCTCGGACAGCGGCACGATGCGCTCCCGTCCGCCCTTGCCGCGCACCAGCAGCACCTGCGCGTCCCCGCTCAGCGCCGAGCGCGGCAGCGACAGCAGCTCCGACACCCGCAGCCCGGTCGCGTACAGGATCTCCAGCGCCGCGCGCGCCACCAGCCCGCGCCGCCCCTCCAGCACCACGGCCAGCAGGGCGTCGACCTCCGCCTCGCTCAGGTACTTCGGCAGCGACTTCGGCAGCCGCGGCGAGTCGAGCAGCAGCGTCGGGTCGTCCGGCCGGACTCCCTCGCGCGCCAGGAAGCGGAAGAACTGGCGCAGGCACGACAGCCGCCGCGCGACGGTGCGCGGCGCCAGCCCGGCGCTGGCCATGCCGCGCAGGTAGGACGACAGCGTGTCGGTCCCCGCCGCCGCCACCGCCTCGCCCGCCCCCGCCGCATGGCCCGCGAAGTCGGCGAGGTCGGCGGCATAGGCGCTGCAGGTGTTGCGCGCGCTGCCCCGCTCGGCGACCAGCATCTCCAGGAACGCCTCGACGTGGCGGTCCGCGCCCGCACGCACGACCGCGGGCTCCGGCGCGACGGCGAACGTCTCCGTCGGCACCGCCCCGGCCGCAGCGGTTGCGCCCGGCTCGGCGCTCACCGCGTCTGGAAGTGGTCGTTGGGGATCACGTGCTGCACCGCGACGGGGTGCGCCCGCGGCGGGAACGCCCCCAGCAGGATGACGATCAGGACCAGGAGCGCCACGCCCGCGGCGGCGGCGATCAGGAAGGTGCGGCGCATGGTTCCCCTCAACTGCTGCCCCGCCGAAGGCGTGGCCGACTCGATGCCGCAGACGAACGGTCGCGCCCGGCCGAATGGCCCTGCAAGCCGGCCGTGTGCTAGCCTCCGCCGCGATGACACGCAACAGTGCCATGATCCCCGAACCAGGCTGGCTGGCCCATCTCGGGCCGGACCGGGAGCCGCCGGGCCTCGCGGAGACGCACGCCCCGCGCGAGCCGCCGCCC